>JBMSXH010000056.1:0-9770 GCA_049425445.1 Phycisphaerales bacterium
GCGACTGCACGGTCGGCGGCGCCGATCTGGCGATCCTGCTCTCGGCATGGGGCACGGGCGGCAGTCCTGCCGACCTCGACGGAAACGGCGTCGTCGACGGTCCGGACCTGACCCTGCTGCTCTCGGCGTGGGGATGACGACCGTGGGCGGACCGGAGGGAGCGTCGTTCTGAAAAAACTTGCTCTCCCCGCCGGACCTCGGGAGCCCGGGGGTCGCTCGTCGGAACCTCATGCCCCCGCAGGGCTTTCGAGTTCTCGGACTAGACCGGGCGTCCTCAGAGGACGTCCGGACCTTGACGCGAGCGAAGAATATTCCCCATTTGTCGGTTGCGGAGCCTCAGAAACGGGCTACTTTCCTACCGCGATGGTCCGGGCCTGAGACGGCGGTTGATGACTGCGTGCAGGCCACACGTGCGACACCATCACGGGAGATTGGTTCCATGCTTTCAGTGAAGCGAGTTCTTCTGGCGGGGCTGGCGGCGGCCGTCTTCGCCAGCGCGGCGAGTGCGACCAATATCTACGTCGCGACCAACATCACTGGCGCTCAGTCGCAGATCGACATCAACCATCGCAGTTATTGGACGTTTTCGACCGGAGCGTCGGTCGCCAACTTCACCGGTGGCAGTTTCGTGATGAAGAGGGGCAACTCCGCGGTTGGCTCCGTCAATTTCGCGGTGATCCTCGGGACGTACCAGGACTTCTTGAACAACTACAACGCTGGCACGGGGGCCTATACCAATCCCTCCGCGGGCACCCTCGGCAACATCATTGTTCAGCAGAGCCTCGACCAGACCAATTTCGGCAGCGCCTTCACCCAGACCGCCTTCAGCGGTGCCACGACGACTCTGGCGGGCGGTACCACCTTCACCGCCGTGCTGTGGTCATCGGTGCCCGATAATCAGAATCAGGCGTTCTTCGTCAAGCAGGGCGCGGGTGACCTTTACTGGTCGGACTCCACCGGTACCGCCGTTCCGGTTACGGGATACACGACGGGCAGCAACATCGTAACGCAGACCAGTGCTGTTCCCGGTGCGGGCCTTGCGGCGATGGCCGGGCTCGGATTGGCGGTCCGTCGCCGCCGCCGCTGACGCTGCCGATCGCTCACCATCCTCTTTCGTGGCTGATCGATCCAAAGCCGCCCCGGTCCGCCGGGGCGGCTTCTTCGTTCGAGGAGGCGTGACTTCCCCGCTTGCCGCGGTGGGGTCAAGGACCAGGAGCGGCGGGGCTCCTGCGCGGGTTGGGGCAATCTCTCGCGAAAGTCCGGCGATCCCGCCAAGCCGGTGATACGTTCGAGGATCTGTCGCGACCGCGGGCGGACTCGGGCTGCTCCCGACCCCCGCGGGTTCGTCTGGAGACGTCCCATGCGTCCGATCGCAAGCCTGATCGTTCCAGCCGTCACCGGCCTGATGCTTGTAAGCCCGAGCCTCGCGACCGACTACCGCTTCGAGATCGACTCGAAAGGCAGCAGCGTCTCGATCGGGCTCGGGCTCGGCATCCCGATCGCCGGCAGCCTGATCGGCGACTACGACGCCACCACCAACCCTGGGGGCACCCGCACGCTGCCGGGCTTCTTCGGCGGCAGCGGCAACCAGCCGATCCCCTACTCCGCCGACCTCGACATCGAGGGGACCATCCTCGCCGCGCCGCAGGGCACCTTCGACATGGTCTGGGCGACCGACGCGCCGACCGCGGCGATCGAAGCCCTCTCGATCGACCTCCTCGGCGGGACGCCGGGCGAACTCGACGCGACCTTCACGCTCCTCTTCTCGACCTTCCGGACCTTCAACCCCGACTCGCTCTTCCCGGGCGGCATCCCGATCCCGGTGCCGCTCGGCACCGCGAGCGTCGAGTCGCTGACGCTCAGCCAGTCGGGCGCGGCCACGATCGCGATCCTGCCCGTGAAGGGCGGCGGATGGACCTTTGCGGGACTCGTGCCGGTCGATCTCTACGCGACCATCTCCCAGGGCGATCAGGTCTTCGTGACCGGTCCCACCCCCGCGGAACTTCCCTTGGCCGGCAGCCTCGCCTCCACCCCGCTGGGGCTCGTCATGAGTCTTGCCCTCGACGGCTCGCAGAGTTTCGACGAACCCTTCACGCAGGAGTTCCCCGCGCAGATCGTCGAGCTGCCGACGGTCATTCCATCCGGCAACATCGCCACGGTGATCTTCAGCGGCACCGTCGACGGCGTCTCCGGCACGGCGGCGTTCGCCGGCTCGATCGACGCCTTCGGGACCCCCGACGCCGTTCCGGGCGACCTCAACGGCGACGGGATCGTGAACGGCGCCGACCTGGCGATCCTCCTCGGATCGTGGGGCGACGGCGGCGTGCCGGCGGACCTCAACGGCGACGGGATCGTGAACGGCGCCGACCTCGCGATCCTGCTCGGCGAGTGGGGCGCGAACAAGTAGGGGATCCGACGGCTGATCGCCACGCGAGGAGTGGTATCCTTCCGGCCCCGTGACCACCCCCGCCCTGCTTGCCGTCGAACTCGACGCCTACCTGCCGGTCCTCGTCATCTTCGTGATGGCGGCGATCTTCGCCGTCGTCAACATCGTCGCGAGCCATTTGATCGGCCCCCGCAAGGAGGCGGTCGTCAAGGGCATGCCCTACGAGAGCGGCATGAACCCGATCGGCGGGGCGAGGAAGCGGTTCAACGTCCGCTTCTACATCCTCGCGATGACCTTCCTCGTCTTCGACGTCGAGATCATCTTCCTCTACCCGTGGGCGGTCACCTTCAGCCAGCTCGGGCCGCGGAGCCCCGAGAGCCTGCTGTTCCTCGGCCGCATCCTCTTCTTCATCGCGATGAGCGTGGTCGCCTACGTCTACGCGTGGAAGAAGGGCGTCTTCCGCTGGGACTGAACCCGCGTCGCGGTGCTCAGGACCGCCGCGGCAACTTCGAGATCTCGAATGCCGATGGCGGCGGGCACGCCGGATTGATCCACTGGATGATCGCCGCCCAACCGGCGCTCTCCTCGTCGTGCGGGAGATAGCCGCGGATCGGCGCGACCACGTCCCATCCGTCGTGCAGATGCGCCGTCAACACCGGATCGACGAGGTCGCCCCGCCGCACCCGCTCGATGTAGGACTGCGGGTCGAACTCCTCGAGATGCCGCGCGTAGCCGGGCATGCGGCTGCCTCCGGCCATCCGCCAGAGCCCCTTCGACTGCACGAGGCCGCGCGTCGCGTCGGTGAGCACCTTCGCGAGGCCGTGATGCTGGTGCCGCGGCGCGACCATGAGCTCCGCGCCGTAGAGCGTGTGGCCCTGCGGGTCGTGGTCGGTGAAGAGCCCGCTCGCGGTGAGCACGTCCCACGAGTCGTCGGCGTGGAAGTGCGACAGGTCGAGCATGAGGCTGAAGTGGACGCCCGCGACCTCGCCCGAATCCTCGTGCTCCGCGACGAACTGCCCCTCGGGGAAGAGGCGATGGTGCGTCGCGAGTTCCTCGTCGGTGTAGGGCCGCTCGGTCGCGTAGACCGCTGCACAGATCGCCTCGATCTGCGCGTAGTCGTTCTCGATCATGCTCCGCACCCGGTATCCGGGCGGCGGAGGGTGAAGCGCCGAGCCCTGCGTCATGGACACGGTCCCCAGCCGGCAAGCACGATGCCCAGATCGACGCCGCCCACGGTGCCGTCGCCGTCCAGATCGGCCTTGCCCGGTCCGCCCCACTCCGCCAGCACGATTCCGAGGTCGATGCCGCTCGTGAAGCCGTCGCCATCGAGGTCGCTGATGCAGCCGCCCGGACCGCCGCCGCCCTCGCCCAGTTCGATCACCGCCAGGTGCGCCAGGCCGGCGCCCGCGTCGTTGAGGTCGTTCCAAGCGCCGTTGGATCCGAGCATCTCCGCGTAGTGCTCGACCCCGTTGGCGTTGTTGGGCTCGCCAGCGTTCCAGTTGGTGAACTTGACGGGACTTCCGTCGGACCACTGCCAGTCGCCTTCGAAGTCGGCGTCGTTGAAGCCGATCCAGAGGCGGCGATCCTGATCGCCGAAGAAGCCGAAGTTCTTGAGGATGAAGTCGTTCTCCTCGAAGCTCCCGATCGAGGCGAGATGCCCGCCGAGCGATTGCGCCAGCGCCTCGGCGCCGGTCCAGGTCGTCGCCGGAACGAGCACATAGCGTTGCCCGCTTGCCGGATCGGTGACGTCGGCGAGGAAGCCGCTCTCGATCACCATGGTGCCGCTGCCCGTCGAGCCGCCGGAGGCCGGCGTGCCGTAGCTGCCGAGTCGGATCGCGTAGACGACGTCCGCCTCCGCGAGAAAGGTCACCACCGAGCGGAGCCCGCAGGAGTCGTCGTTGCAAGCGACCACCGCGGCCGGATCGGGGCACCCGCCCTTGGGATAGCCGCTGTAGATCGCGATCTTGGTGTCGTAGGTCGCATCGCAGAGGTTGATTCGCACGAGCCCGCTCGCGTAGGGCGTCCAGCGATACCAGATGTCCCGGTAGATCTGCTCCTGCCCGAAGAAGAGGCACGAAGGAGACGGATCGCCGTCGGTCTCGGCATCGACGGTCGAGAAGAAGATCGAGGCGAAGCCCGAGACGGGTTCCGGAGCGAAGCAGGAATCGTTGGCCGGCTGGGCGTAGGCCATCGACGTGAGTGCGACCGCGAGAGGGGCCGCGAGAGACGAGATGCGCATCGTGACTCCGAGGGCGGCCGGTGCATCGGCCGCGGATTGCGGGCGGAGAAGCGTTGGTGCCTGCCGGGGGTGTCGCCGTCGGATACCCCGTCATGCCTCCCGTGGGACCGTATCTCCGGAGTCGGCCGTGGCAAGGGGATCGACGCCGAATCGAGGCGAACTGCCCGTTCCTCTCGGCAGATGCTGGAAATCGCGCCATCGAAGGGACGCGCATGTGCTGCGATTGCGTACATTTCCAGATCGTTCGACGTGCGGACGGTCGCCGCGAATCGAACTCCCGCCTCGCGGCGGTCCAGCCCGCCGACCTCCGGACCGACCTCAGGAACCCCCGTGACGATCGCGCCCCTCTCCAACCATCACGCCGACGCCTTCGCCGAGGCCGCTTCGGCGGCGCTCGATCGGCTGCGCAAGGTGACCTCGGGGCTGCTCGAGTCGATCCCGAACCTCGACCCGGCACGCCCGGTCGATGTCGCCAACGCGCTCGGTCTCGATCTGAAGCTCGCGTGGCGGATGTTCCGACTCGCCCGCGCCGCCGATCCCTTCGAGGGGGTTCGTCACGTGCCCGGCGCCGTCGGCTATCGAATCTGGACCGAGGCCGCGGCGGCCCACGCGGCGCCCAAGGCGCTGGTCCGCGAGGCCGGCGAGGCGTATGCGCAGTTGCAGGAGGTGATCGATCGATTCGCCGGCAGCCGCAAGGCCTTCGACCTGATGGTCGCCGGACTCGCCTCGACCGACGGCGACACGCGTCTCGCCTTCGAGCACCGCCGGCAGATGTTCCTTGGCGCGAGCTACGTCTGGGGCATCCAGTCCCGCGCCACCTTCCGATGCGACATCGTCGCGCCCTCGGGCGAGTCGGGAAGGCTCGACCTCGTCTCGATCCGAGGCATCGTCGGTCTTCGGCGCCTGCGACCGGAGGTCTCGTGGCGGTTCCGCACCGCGGTCTCGATCGACGACAAGGGCGACCTCCGCCCCATGCCCGATCGACGACCCGTGGTCGATCGCGGCTCGGATCCGGAGCGCCTCTCGCCACCGCTGCTCGAGGAGTTCTGCACCGCGCCGCTGCCCGACTTCCGACCGCACGATCTTGGCGGCGGCTGGGCGGAGTTCGAGGCCTGCGGCGGAGACGTCGGACGAGAGGGCGAGCAGACCATCGTGATCGCGGAGGTGATCCGAGGCCACGAGACCATCGTGCGGACCGACGAGTTCCACGGCTTCCACCATCTGTTCAGCCTGCGGACTCCGACCGAACTCGGCGTCTTCGACATCCTCTGCCACCGCGACGTGTTCGGCTCCGAGGGCGACTTCGATCTCGTCCACAACAGCGATCTCCACCACTGCGCGGTGCGGGAGGGTCGGCCGCATCGCCCGTGCGATCGCCTGCCGGGCCCCACGCATCCCGATCGCCTCGGCCGCGGCCTCTCGCAGTCGGGCCTGCGGGAAATCCCGTTCTACGAGGCGATGCTCGCGAAGGTCTTCGCGAAGGTCGGCTGGTCGCCCGATCAGTTCGAACTGCACCGAGCCCGCGTGCCGTTCCCGGCGATTCCCTCGACGATCGCCTTCGAGCGGGAGTTCCCCGATCGCGATCGGGCGACGCTCGGCGACTGATCGACTCGCAGCGAGCGATCAGGCCTTGGCCTTGCGGCGAGGCTTCGCGGCCGAGGTCGGCTTCGGCTCCACGTCGAGACTGCGCCGCTTCGGCGCGATCGCGGTGGAGACGCCCTGCGAGGCCCCCTTGCGAACCATGCCGATCTGGCCGATCCGCTCCCACGCGCTCTCGGCGTTGCCTTCGGAGAACTCGATCGTCACCGCGCGGCGATTCCAGGCCCGCGCCACCGTCGCGGTGGTGCCGCTGCCGCAGAACGGATCGAGGACGAGGTCGCCTTCGTTCGAGCAGGCGAGGATCACCCGCTCGAGATAGACCTCCGGAATCTGGTTGTGATGGCGATGGCGGCGCTCGGCGTTGTTGCCCTGCACGCGTCCCCAGTACGGCCCGTACCAGACGTCCATCGGCACCCGCATGCCCTTGTTGGTCTCCTTCGCGAGGGTGCGGGGATCGCCGTAGACCGTCGCGCGATCGGAGGGTTCGAGCACCGCGTCGGGATTCCAGGTGCGGCGCTTGGCGTCCTTCACGAAGTAGAGCGCGTGCACCTTCGAGGAGATGAACGAACTGTCGCGGCACTGCCCGAACCGGAAGTGCCAGACGCACCAGTTGATCATCGCGAGGCCGCGACGCTTGAGGTGCATCACGATCTCGGCGGCGGTGTCGTCGGGGATGTTGACCCAGAGCGCCCCGTGCGGCGCCAGGCACTCGATGCAGCCGTCGAGCCAGTCGTAGGTGAAGCGCTCGTACGCCTCGCGGGGCATGCCGTCCTTCCACCCCTCGTACGGAACCTCCCAGTTGAAGGGCGGATCGGCGAAGACGAGATCGACCGAGCCCTTGTCGGGCAGGTTGGCGAGCACCTCTCGGCAGTCTCCGACGTAGAGGCGGGTGTCCGGCTCCGAGGCTTCGAAGCGCGGCTCGAGGCTTCGCGACGCGACGGCATGGGCCTCGATCTCGTCGCCGGGCAGCACGATCGGAAGTTCTCGCAGGCGCTTGGTCTGATCGCGCATCACGGCGATGCCGCCCTTGGGCGTCGCGTAGCCGCCCGCGCGGTCGAACTCGGTGTTCTTTCGTTCCGCCATGGATCTCTCTCCTGCGCTCTCCTGAAGCGATCGCCGCGAGTTGCGGCGTCAGCAGGTCACCTCGTCCCGAAGATCCGATCGCCCGCGTCGCCGAGACCGGGCACGATGTAGCAACGCTCGTCGAGACGCTCGTCGAGCGCCGCGGCGTGGATCGGAATGTCGGGGTGGTCCGCCAGCATGCGCTCGACGCCCGGCGGCGCCGCGACGAGGCAGATCATGCGGATGTTCTCGCAGCCGAGCCTTCGGAGCTCGCTCGCGGCGAACGACGCCGATCCGCCGGTCGCGAGCATGGGATCGATCAGGAAGACCGGACCCGACGCGATGTTCGACGGCACCTTCGAGTAGTAGCAGACCGGCTGCACGGTCTCCTCGTCGCGATAGATCCCGAGGTGACCCACGCGGGCCTCGGGGATCAGCGAGAGCAGGCCCTCGGTCATGCCGATGCCCGCACGGAGAATCGGCACGAGCGTGACCGGCGCCGCGATGCGGGCACCCTCCGCCTCGCCGAGCGGCGTGCGGACGACGACCGGCTCGATCGGCAGGTAGCGGCACGTCTCGAAGGTCATGAGCGCCGCGATCTCGCCGAGCAGTCGGCGAAACTCGGGCGACGCGGTCCGCTCGTCGCGGACGATCGAGAGCTTGTGCCGGATGAGCGGGTGATCGAGCAGGAAGAGGTTGGGGAAGCGGCTCGCCGGCATGGCGCGAGTGTACGGGGAAGAGCGGCTCACACCGACCGGGCGGATGGGTTGCCGGCCGGCACCGAACGGCCCGAAGCCCGGCCTCTCACGAGTGCAAGCGTCTCCGAGACCGCCCGCTCGAGCTCGTCGTTGACCACGAACGCGTCGTAGAGCCCCGGCTCCTTCGCGGCCGCGATCTCGCGCTTCGCCTCCGCGAAGCGGCGTTCGATCGCCTCCGCGTCCTCGCGACCTCGGTCGGCGAGGCGCCGATGCAGTTCCGCCTCGCTCGGCGGCAGGATGAAGATGCCGAAGACCTCGGGACGGCGCTCGCGCACCTGCTTCGCACCGTGCACGTCGATGTCGAGGATCACGATGCGGCCCCGCGCAATCGCCTCGTCGACCGGCGCCTCGGGGGTGCCGTACCAGTTCTTCCCGAAGACCTGGGCGAACTCGAGGAACTCGCCGCGGTCGATCATCGACTGGAAGGTCGGCTCGTCGACGAACCGATAGTCGACGCCGTCGGTCTCGCCGGCCGCGCGCGGGCGCGTGGTTGCGGAGACGCTGAACTGCGCCTCGAGCGCGGCGAGGATCCGGTGCAGGATCGTGGTCTTCCCGACGCCGGAGGGACCGGAGACCATCACGAGCATTCCCTTGGCCGAAGGCATCGCGCGAGTGTACTTGCACCGCGGCGCGAGCGCCACGACTCGCTCAGCTGCCCGCGAATCGGCGGGCCAGGAGCGCACTCGCGGCGAAGAGCCCCACGCACAGTGCCGCCGGCAGCGGCCCGAGCGGCGCGAGCATCACCGCATCGAGGATGCACAGGCTGCCAAGCCAGCGCCCAACGAGCTTCGGAACCGGCGTCTGCGGCGTCCAGCGCGTCGCGAGGAAGAGCCACACGCCGAGCAAGGCGAGGACGACCACGCTGCGAAGAAGCTGCATGCTGCCGAAGGGGTCGGCAAGCTCCGGCGTCCACGCGGGGGCCCCGAGCATCACCGCCGGCACGAGTGCGAGCAGGCCGCTCGCGACGACCCACCACGGGCCGCGGCGGAGATCGGTCCGAACCGCCACGCGGCTTCCCTGTGGCGACACCGCCTCGACCTCGCGCCGTGCGACAACACTCACCGCCAGCACGAAGATCGCGAGCACCGCCGCCGGCACGAGCACCACCGCCAGTTCTCGGCCCTCGACCGGAAGCCATCGATCCTCGAACGCGTCGCTGGGAAAGGTCGCTGCTGCGGCGACGAGCACCGCGAGCCCGCGGCAGAGCGCCGGCAGCACCACCGCAAGGGACACGTGGCGATGGAACAGGTCGTAGAGGACGATCGCCGCGACGAGCGCCGAGACGAGTCCGACCAGAAGCGGCGAGCGATTGACCGAGAGCAGGAGCCACACGCCTGCAGCAAGCAGCGCGATCGCTGCAAGCGTCGCCTGCCATGGCACGATGCGCCCAGACGGCAAGGGACGGTTCGGGCGCTCGCGCCGATCGGTCGAAAGATCGAGGAGGTCGTTGAGCACGAGCCCGACGAGGTAGAGCGCGCAGAGCCCGGCGGCGACATGCACGATGATGAACAGGTCCCGGAGTTCGAACCCGCCCGCCCTCGCCGCGCCGAGATCCAGCCAGCCCGCGAGCGGAAGCGACGGCAGCCGCCCCTGCGCCGCGAATCCGAGCCACGCCCCGAGGACCGCGTTGCTCGCGACCGTCGGCAGGTTCGGGACCCGAAGAAGCTCGAGCCAGGCGCGGAGGCGAGACGGAATCGACACTTGGGCAAGATAGCGGTCGGCCTCG
>JBMSXH010000057.1:0-9763 GCA_049425445.1 Phycisphaerales bacterium
CGTACTTCCTCGTCGCCACCGCGAACTTCCTCGTGCTGTGGGCGATCGCGGTGGGCGTGTTCGGGGCGCCGTTCCGGGGGAACCCGTGGTTCTTCCTGCTGGCGTCGATCGTGTACGTCGCATGCACCTCGGGGCTCGGCCTGGTGGTGTCGCTGCTGGTGCGATCGCAGATCGCGGCGATCCTCGTGACGATGATCGTGGCGCTCGTGCCGACCATGCTCTACTCGGGCATGATCACCCCGCTCTCCTCGCTCTCGGAGGCGGGTCGGCTGCAGGCGAACCTCCTGCCCGCGACCTACTACAACCGCATCGTCGCGGGCTCCTTCCTCAAGGGCACCGCCCCGTCGTCGCAATGGATCGACGTCGCGGGGCTCGCGGCCTACGGCCTGCTCACCTTCGTGGCGGGCATCGCCCTCTTCACCAAGAGGGCCCGGCAATGAGCCGCGCCCTCGACGGGGTCCGCGAAGCCCGGGACGCGGCCGGGCAGCTCCTGGTCCTCTGCAGCAAGGAGCTTCGGCAGTTCTTCCGAGATGGCGTGCTCGTCGTCTTCCTGCTCTACGGCTTCTTCGGATCGGTCTACCTCGCGGCCACCGGCGCGAGCATGGAGCTCGCCAACGCCGCGTTGATCGTCGTCGACCACGACCGAACCCCCGCGAGCCGGGACCTGATCCATCGCTTCCGTCCTCCCCACTTCCGGCTCGTCGGCGCCGCCGAGTCCGACGACGAGGCGATGCGGATGCTCGACCGCGGCGAGGCGGTCGTGCTGCTCACGATTCCGCCGCGGTTCGGCGAGGACCTGTCCGCCGGCCGATCGCCGCCGGTGCAGGTGCTCGTCGACACGAGCCATGCGACGCTCGGCGTGCTGGCCGCGAGCGCCGCCGGCTCGATCGTCGCACGGCACGGCGCCGAGGTCGACGCTCGCTCGAGGCGAGGCGTCGCGGTGCCGCGCGGGGGTGGCGTGATCGACGCACAGCGCGTGCGCTACAACCCCAATCGCGACGAGGAGCGGTTCCAGGCGATCGACCAGATCCTCAAGATGGCGACGCTCTTCGCGATGCTCCTTCCCGGCGCAGCGCTGGCCCGCGAGCGCGAGCGCGGCACGATCGAGCAGCTGCTGGTCTCCCCGCTCTCGCCCGGGCGGATCCTGCTCTCGAAGATCCTCCCGATGACGCTGCTGGTGACCGTCGCCTCGACCGCCTCGCTGATCGTGGTGGTGCGCGGCTTCCTCGGCATTCCGATCCAGGGATCGGTCTGGCACTTCGCGCTCGTCATCGCGTCGCTCTCCGCGGCGATGGCGGGGATCGGCATCCTCATCGCAACCGTCGGCCGCACCGTCGCGCAGGTCGGACTGCTCGCGATGCTCGTGCTCAGCCCGCTGATGCTCCTCTCCGGAGCGCATACGCCACCGGAATCGCTTCCGGTCGCCGTCCGGCCGGTCATGTACCTGTCGCCGCTCTACTACTCGATCGATGCGGCGATGGGCGTGGTGCTGCGCGGTGCCGACCTCCGCACGCTGACGCCGCTGATCGGGGCCACGCTGCTGCTGGCGGTCGCGACCTCGGGGCTCGCGCTGGTCCGGTTCCGCGGCGGATTCCGCTGAACTCGGCGAGGCGGTCAGCCCCAGGCGCCGAGGAGCAGCGTGAGATCCGCCGGCCCCACGACGCCGTCCATGTCGAGGTCCGCCTCGCCGCCGGCGGCGCCCCAGTTCGAGAGCAGCACCGCAAGATCCGCCGCGTCGACGGTGCCGTTGCCGTCGAGATCGCCGAAGACGCCGTCGATCACCGCACGCGACATGATCGCGATGCCGCCCTTCGCCGCGAGCAGCGCCGGATCGGCGAACGCCGACGGGACCGGCGCCGGGCCGTAGGGATTGCCCGGCTGCATGCCGCCGCCCCACGCGACCATCGAGCCGTCCTCGCGCACCGCGATCGTCGAGTACGCCGAGCACACCACCCGCGCGACGTTCGTCAGTCCCTTTGGCACGTTGGCCTGACCGCTGGTGGCGCTGCCCCAGCAGACGACGCTGCCATCGGCGCGAACGACGACCGCATGCGAGTTGCCTGCGGCGATCGAGCGTGGCGGCGCATCGAGCATCGGCACGTTCAGGATGCCGTCGGCGTTGCTGCCCCACGCGACGAGGCTGCCGTCCTCGCGCACCGCGATCGAGAAGGAATCGCCCGCGGCGATGCGCACGACCCCCGCGAGCCCCGCCGGCGCGGTGCACTGGCCGCTCGTGTTGCTTCCCCAGCAGACCACGGTGCCGTTGCCGCGCCGCACCACGAAGTGCGAACCGCCGCCGACGATCTCGACCGCATCGGTGATCGACGGCGGATTCAGCGTCGAGGTCGATCCCCACGAGGCGACCGTCCCGTTCTCGAGGATCGCGGCGAAGCCGCCGTGGGTGCCGGCGAGGGCGACCACCGGTCCAAGGCCCGCCGGGACGTTGCCGCTGTTGGCCCACTCGACATCGCCGAAGACCTCGACCATGCCGTCGCCGTCGGCGACCGCGATGCTCTTGTCGGTGCAGGCCACTGCGCGGATCGCGTCGAGCTGCGGCGTGCCGAGACAGGCCTTCAGGCTCTCGCCGAAGGCGACGACCTCGCCCGTCTCGAGCAGCACCACGGTGTGCCCGTCGCCGGCGGCGATGTCGATCGCCGGGGCCGACAGCGTCGGCACGTCCACACCGGTCGAGTTCGCGAAGCCCCACGCCGCGACCGTGCCATCGGCCCGAAGACCGACGAGATGGTTGTCGCCGGCGGCGATCTTCACGAACTGCTGCACCGGCGGCGGCGCAATCGGCCACGAGCCCCACGTGACGACGGTGCCGTTGGACTTCAGTCCGGCACTGAACGCGCCGCCCGCGGCGACCTGCACGAGACCATTCGCGGCGGCGGGCGCATCGCACTGGCCGAACTGGTTCCATCCCCATGCGACGGGCGTGCCGTTGGATCGCAGCGCGAGACTGTGCCGATGCCCGGCCGCCACCTGCACGATGCCGACCGCCGTGGCGGGCACCGTGCACTGACCGAGATCGTTCAGACCCCACGCCGCGACGGTGCCGTTGCTTCGCAAGGCGAGGGTATGGGCGCCGCCCACCGAGATCGCCGTGGCGAGGAGTCCCGCGGGGATGTTCTGCTGGCCGCTCGCATTGCTGCCCCAGGTCACGACCGCTCCGGTCGCGCGAAGCGCGGCGCCGTGCCACTGCCCGCATCCGGCGGCGATCGCGTCGGTCATCGCCGGCGGCGTCGCTGCGGCGTAGGTGTAGTTGTCGCCCCAGACCTCGACGCTTCCGTTGGCCAGCACGATGGCGGTGTGCTCGGTGCCCGCGCCGATCGCGACGGGCTCGACGAGCGACGCGGGGTTCGTCGCCCGCAGCCGGCCCCACAGGAAGAGGTCCTCGGCCGAAGCGGAGCCGGTGCCGACGAGCATCAACCCAAGCGAAGCGGTCAGGGCGGCGGATGGGCGCATGGATCGAAGGTACTCCGCCTTTCGCGTCGATCGAACGCCGATCGGGCGATCAGCCGAAGACCGTCGAAGTCGCCCGCCCCGGCTGCAGCCCGATCGAAGGCGGCCGAGCCGTCCCGATTGGCGAATCCTGCCGCTCCCTCGTGGCGACTACCATGCTTCCCCTCGAACCGACCGACGCCGCACCGTGACCCTCGCCGACCCCCGATCCTCGTCCTCTCTCGCCGACCGCCGTGCCGATGCTCCGGCGCGATGTCCGGTCGTGCACCGATCGATGGAACGTCCGGAAACCGCGGCCTGCCCTGCCGGCACCGGATGGATGCCCAAGGACCTGCGCCGCTGGACGATCGCGGGGATCGGCGTGCTCGCGACGGCGCTGGGCATCATCGGCGCGATCCTGCCGGGACTGCCCACCACGATCTTCGTGATCATCGCGGCGTGGTGCTTCGCCCGCAGCTGCCCGGTGCTCGAGCAGAAGCTTCTTCGCAACCGACTCTTCGCACCCTCGATGCAGATCATCGATGGCACGCGACCCTTCACCCCCGCGGCCCGCGCCGCGACGGTCGGCTTCATGGCGAGCGGCGGCGCGATCTCGACCGGCTTCCTCGCGTGGACCGGCACCCTGAGCACGCCGATCCTCTGGACGATCGTCGCGAGCGTCCTGATCGGCGCGGTGGTGATCCTTCTCTACAAGCCGACGCCGCGTTCAGGCGGGTGATCGCCGTCGACTGTTGGCCCGTCCTTGACCGGAGGGCTCGCACGAACTCTCAAGGCAAGGAACGCGAGAACCTACTTCGCTGGCTCGGACTGCTCTTCCCGTCTGAGTACGACCCCTCCGCCTCGCTTCGCTCGGCACCTGGCCCTGAACGGCTCCGCGTTCAGGCGAGGAATTGGCGCTGAGGCATTCACCTCCACTCCCGCCGACGACGCTGGCACGTCGCCAAACGTGGCGTAGACTCGATTGAGCATCGATCCGGCGGGGGTCGCTCCCACCGAGCGACCTCCCGTCAGGGCACGGAGGTCCGCCCATGCGATTCGCTTGTTTCCCGGTCGCCGCGCTTGCCGCTTCGGTCCTCGCGTCGACGGGCCACGCCGGTCCACCATCCCCCCAGAAGGTCGACCTTCGACGCGTGAAGCTCGCGCCCTCCATGCTCGACCGCTCGGACGAACAGGGCGGCGGCGTCGCGGGTTCGTGCGAACCGGTGGTGGTCGCGCACACCTCGAGCGACTTCGGCCCTGGCCAGTACGTCGTGCAGGCCGGCTTCATCGAGGACGAGATCGCCGCGACCTCCTTCGTGCTGCCCGCCGACGCCTTTCCCGTGCGCATCGACCTGATGGAGTTCCTCTTCGCGACCAGCAACGCCGCCGTGCAGACCACCACCGTCTACACGGTCTACGTCTGGGAAGGCACGCCCAACAGCGGCGGACCGATCTTCTCCGCGACGTCCGACGGCACCATCCTTCCCCATCTCGTCATGCCTCCCGGCACGACCGGCGTCAACATCCAGTTCCTCGTCGATCCGAACGATCCCGAGCAGATCTGGGTCGCCGACAACGGCACCCGCACCGTTTCGATCGGCATCAAGATCGACGAGCATCATCAGCCGCCGGCGAACCAGTGCCTGACTCCGCCGCCTCCGCAGTTCAACGCCTTCCCCTGCACCGACATCGACGGCCTCCAGAGCCTGAGCGGCAACTGGATCTACGTGGTCGACTGCGGCATCTTCGGCTGCCCGCCGGGGTGGAAGCGCTTCAGCGATCTTCCCGCGCTCTGTCGCCCAAGCGGCGACTGGGTGCAGCGGCTCACGTGGACGCCCAGCGGTTGCGACTCGATCGGCGCGTGCTGCCTCGGCGGCGACTGTGAACTGCTCGGCGAATCCGAATGTGCCGCGGCGGGCGGCGTCTTCCAGGGCGTCGGAACCCAGTGCTCCGGGGTCGACTGCAGCGAGGAAGCCCCCTGCTGCTTCGCCGCGACCGGCGGATGCATCGAACTCGAAGTGAGCACCTGCCTGCTCGCCGGCGGCGTGCCGGGACCGGTCGGCGCGACCTGCGGCTCGCACATCTGCTTCCCCGAAGGCGCGTGCTGCCTGCCGGACGGCTCCTGCGCGGGCGGGCTCTCCCCCGAGGAGTGCGCGGCGCTCTCGGGCGTCTTCCAAGGCGACGGCACCGAGTGCTCGGGCGTCGACTGCCCGGAGCCCACCGGCGCCGCCTGCTTCCCCAACGGCTTCTGCCTGGTGCTGACGCAGGCGCAGGCGAACTCGGCGGGCGCCACCTGGCAAGGCCCCGGCACCAACTGCGCCGACCTCGACGGCAACGGCACTGCGGATGCCTGCGAAGCGCCGGGCATTCCCGGCGACTTCGACGGCAACGGCGCCGTGGACGGCGCCGACCTCGCCACGCTGCTGGCTGGTTGGGGGCTCGGCGGCCCGACCGATCTCGACGGCAACGGCATCACCAACGGAAGCGATCTCGCGGTGCTGCTTGCCAACTGGACCGGGTGACCGCGAGCGGCCCTTCCGACGAACGCTCGTGCCGTGGCGTCAGCGGCCCCGCGTCGCCGACGGCCGTTCTCCGAACAGACGCTGGTAGTCCGCCGCGAATCGGCTCGCGCTGCGATAGCCGTGCGCGACCGCGATCTCGCCGATCGGATCCTCGCACGTGGGGTCGAGCAGGCGCGCTCGCGCGAGCGCAAGCCGGCGCCGCCGCACGAAGTCCATCGGGCTCGTCGCGCCGTACTCGGCGAAGTTCGCCTGCAGCGAGCGAATGCTGCACTCGGCGGCCGAGGCGAGATCCTCCACCGTGAGGCGAGCCGAGGGATCGCGGTCGACCAGCGCCCGCACCATCTCGACCCGCATCGACTTCACCGCGCGATCGTCGCGCACGAGATCGTCCGCGTAGGAATGCGGCTGCAGGTCGATGAGCAGATCGATGAACGCTCGCTGCATGGCGGTGCAGGCCGGGCCGTCCACGACGGCCAGGCCGCTCGCGAGCGCCTGATCGATCGCCACCGCCATCGCCAGCAGCGGATTCCGCGCCGTGGCGACCTTGGTCTGGAAGTCGATCGGACGATCGAGCGGCGCGGAGATCCGCTCGGCCAACCGGGATCTCAGCGCGATCGAATCGACCACGACCGATAGCGACACGCTCCGATTCGATCGGCGTTCGAACCGGCATCCCGGCGGGATCAGGATCGCGTCGCCTGGCCCGAGACGGCGACGCCGACCATCGATCGAGGCATGCACCTCGCCTTCGAGCACGAACTGCACGAGGAAGTCGCTGGTCGGCTCGCGTCGCAACGAGATCGTCTCGGGTCGATCGACGACGCCGAGGCCAAGTCGAAGGGTGCCGAGGTCGACGAACCGCAGCTGCCGCCCCTCCGACTCCGAGGCGTTGGTCTCCACGTCCCGGCGGTGACCGCCCTCGATCGTCCGAACCACCCGATCCACGCCCGTCCGCCCTCGGACCCGCGTGACATGCGAACCGGTGAGCAGGGACGCGTGATCGATCCGTGGATGGGCCATGACCTGCACCTCGTTGCGGGGCGACCGCGAGGCGACCGACGCCAGCGGGGCTTCGGGAGCCAACCCCCCTCCCCCCAAGTGACCAGTATGCGCAGCACCGGCTTCGCGATCCAAGCATCCCGAGCCATGTTTGCCGAGCATCCTTCTCGGACCGCCGCTTCGCGGCAGCCGGGGCGCTCGCCCCACCCGTCCAGTCCGCTTGGCCCACCCGGGCCCCAAACACCGTCCGGAGACCCGTTCCATGCCCCGTCCGCACCGATCCTGCCCTGCCCGCTTCGTCCGCCCGGCCCTCGCGCTGGTGCTGGGGGGCGGCCTTGGCGCCGCCTCCACCGCCTCCGCCGACGTCGTGGCGAGCGGCATGGTGAACATCAACATCCCCTCGACCGAGTTCGGCATCGTGATCAACCTGGTGACCGGCGAGAGCGGCACCTCGTACTCCGTGGCGGGATACGACTTCCAGTTCTCGAGCCAGTTCACGCTGCAGTGCGACGGTTCGTTCGACTCGCCGAGCAACGCCTTCGTGCGCAGCTTCAACGGCGCCAGCGGCGTCAACAACCTTCCGCTGGGCACGATGGTGGGGCCCGGCCTGAACCTCTGGACCTCGAGCAGCCAGCCGAGCTCCAACCAGTCCGCGGCGAACTGGGTCCTGTCGAGCGGCGACAACTACATCGGCGTCCGCTTCACCAACGAGGCGACCGGCGAACTGCACTACGGCTGGATGCGCTTCTGCGTCGCCGAGTCCTTCGGGGCCCAGCCGCGTTCGATCGTCGAGTACGCCTACGAGTCGACCCCGAACACCGCCATCGCGATCGGCGCCGGCGGCACCGGGATGCCCGCGGACTGCGGCGGAGCGCCCACCTGCGCGACCATCCCCGCGTGCGGCGACAGCCTTCCGCCGACTTCGAACATCATCGAGTGCGTCACGCTCGAGGCCGCGCCGGACTGCAACAACAAGCTCTTCTATCGCGACCACGACTGGCAGTCGGCCGGGCAGTCTCCGTGGCGCAACACCACCTGGGCCGGTCCGGCGGGCAGCCCCGTCGACGTCACGCTCGAAGGCTTCAACCTCGAGACCTTCCAGCAGGACTACTTCGATCTGACCTTCCAGACGCTGACCCTGCGAGACGTCAACCTCGATCCGGAGGGATTCACGCTCATCCTGCGTGGCGATCAGACCGCGATCGACCTCGACAACGCCCGCCTCGTCTGCGTTCCGGTGCAGCCGGTGTGGGACGCGCTGGTTCCGCTCTCGCTCTCCGCGACCGCGGGCGCGAGCGCATTCCAGGGCATGCAGGGCCTGGTCGGGTCGTCCACGACCCTCTCGGTCTCGCCCGGCGCCTCGCTCAAGTTCGACGCGTGCGGACAGACCGCGTTCGGCCTGCCCAACAGCCTGCGGTGCTTCTTCGGCAACTCGGTCAACCACGCCGACATCGACGGCGGCACGCTCGAACTGTTCCAGTCCTACGTGATCTTCAGGACCGGTTCCGGCAAGATGCGGGTCCACAACGGCGGCGTGCTCCGGATCTTCGGTGCCGAATCGACGCTCGAGACCGGCGCGCTCGAGGTCGAGAACGCCAGCATCCAGATGGGACTCGGCGGCGCCGGCATCGACGTCGACACCATGCTGCTCGACGGCGCCACGGTGACGTTCGAGCCCTCCTCGAACATCGTGTGCGAACTCACCACGGTGCGCGGCACGACGACGATCGACACCGACTTCACCGTCGGCACCTCGACGGGCCTCACCAGCCCCATCGTCATGGAAGGACCGGATGCCCACCTGATCCTCGCTGGAGACGGGACCGTGAGCGTGGACATCCTGTTCATGGACGTGGCCTTCTCGCCCAATCCGAAGGTGACCCTCACGGAGTTCGCCGACCTGGAGATCACCGGGTTGCTCGCGAGCTCGTGGGACGATGGCACCATCGAGATCCTCGGCGAGAACTCCGCCCTCTTCGTGCGGGAGGACTCCGAGGTGTTCTCGAGGATCCCGATCGAGAACCAGGCGTTCATCAGCGTCGAAGGCGTGTTCCGCGGATCGGGCGTCATCTCGGGCAGCGGCGAGTTCGAGTTGTCCGGCGAGAATGCCACACTCGTCATCGAGGGCTCGGCCGGTTCGACGCTGCAGATCGACGGACCGATCGTGTTCGGCCCGTTGACCCGGTTCATCGTCGAGCTCGACCCACAGCAGAACCGCTCGCAGCGACTGATCACGGGAACGAACGTGCTGATGGGCACCGTCGGCGCGTATCTCGCGGCCTACGTCGACCCCGCGAACGACGTGGTGCTGCCCGCCGGCACCAAGTTCGGCATCCTCGACTATCCCGCCGAAGACGACTTCATCGGTCTCTTCTGGAAGGACGACGACAGCGGCGATCTGGTCGATGGCTCCCTGCTCACGATCGGTCTCAACACGTACCGCCTCGCCTACGTCGATCCGGCGTTCGATCCCTCGAATCCGACCATGGTCACCTTGACGGTCGTTTCGGCGAATGACTGTCCCGCGGACCTCAACCATGATGGCCTGGTCGATGGCGCCGACCTCTCCTTGCTGCTGCAGGCCTGGGGGTCTTGCCCGCCGAAGGGCGCGTGTCCGGCGGATCTCACTGGCGACGGCGAGGTCAACGGTGCCGACCTGGCGATCCTGCTCGAGGAGTGGGGCGACTGCCCCTGACGAAGTCGTCGACCCCCGAGCCTGGCGACGCGACCGACTGACCATCGCTGGCGGCTCGAGCCGCCGGGGCGGATGGGAGGAGAACTTGGCGCTCGCGTGACGG
>JBMSXH010000058.1:0-9690 GCA_049425445.1 Phycisphaerales bacterium
GCGCCGTGTTCGCCTGCGCCCAGAGCGCCAGCAGGGCCTCAATCCGCGCCGAATCGGCGTCGTTCTCTCGGCCGTCCTGGCGATCGGCGGATCCTTCGAGTGGTTCACGCATGGGGGCGGTTCCTTTCCGAGGGCGACCTGAACGGCGGGCGGCCGGAGCCATTGCGAAGCAAACCTGCCGCCGGCACGATCGAACTCGTCATGGGTGCGAGAGTCATCCCAGATCCTCGACTTCTTCCTCGATTCCCGGTCCCAGGCCCTCGCGGAGCTTCCGAAGCGCCCGGTGATGTCGGGCGAGCAGCGTCCCAAGCGGCTCGTCGAGATGCTCCGCCATCTGTCGGAAGCTCATCCCGCCGATGTGACGCAGTTCGATCACGGTGCGATCGGAGGGCGAGAGACTCGCCTGGGCGTTGGGACGGGCGTTGAGCACGCGCCGCCGGGCGACGGGCACGTCGTCGAACGTGCCCGGCGCGAGCCCGGTCAGAACCGTGCTGTCCATCGGGGCCGCGTGCCGCTTGCGACGCCGCATCTCGTCCCGGAGGCGGTTCATCGCGATGCGGAAGATCCAGCCCTCGAATCGACCGCTCTCGACGTAGACGCCGATCTTCGCGGCGACCGTGCAGAGGGTCGACTGGGTGATCTCCGCGGCGAGATCCGGATCGCCGCAGTGGGATCGGATGAAGCCGTGGAGCCGCGGGGTGAACCACTCGACGATCCGTCGCCACGCGAACTCGTCGCCCTCGGAGGCCTCCCGCAGCGTCCGCTGCAGGAGTTCTGGCGAGGGATCGTCGGCGTGGATCGATGGCTTCACAGGCATCGCTCGGGCGTCGCGTCTCGGATCGACCGTCGATCCGCCTCGTTCGAACGTCGCGCGAACGAACGCGACGTCGATCCCGCGGGGCGGTCGATCGGCTCCAACCGAACGATGGCTCCAACCCGCGACTCGGCTCGGCATTGCCGAGGCGACGGCGTCAGATCGGAATGTCGAAGTCGTCGTCCTGCGGCGGTCGCGCCGGGCGGGTTCTCGGAGCCTCGTAGTTGCGGGCTCCGACGATGCTCGCCGGCGGCGTCGCGTGGCTGAGCGTCCGGAAGCGGGTCGAGCCGGCATCCCACGCGAGTTCGACGGTGCCGGTGGGACCGTTGCGCTGCTTCGCGAGGATCAGTTCCGCGACCCCCACTCGATCGGGATTCTGATCGGCCCACTCCGGATCGGAGCGGTGGTAGTACTCCTCGCGGTGCAGCATGCAGACCACGTCGGCGTCCTGCTCGATCGAGCCGGATTCGCGCAGGTCGCTCATGCGGGGGCGGTGGCCCTCGCGCTGCTCGGCGGCACGATTCAGCTGGCTGAGGCAGACCACCGGAACCTCGAGTTCACGGGCCATCGCCTTGATGCCGCGGCTGATCTCGCTCACCTCGAGCTGTCGGCTCTCGACTCGCCCGCCCGCGCTCATGAGCTGGAGATAGTCGATCACGATCGCCTCGAGGCCGGACTTCTCCTTCATCCGACGCGCCTTGGAGCGCAGCTGCAGCAGCGTGAGGCCCGGGGTGTCGTCGATGAGGACCGGCGCCGACGCGAGATCGTTGCACGCGACCATCAGCCGCTGGTAGTCGTCCTGGCGAAGCAGGTTTCGGCGGAAGCGCTGGCCGTCGATCTGCCCCCGCGAGCAGAGCAGGCGCTGCACGAGCTGCTGCCGGCTCATTTCGAGGCTGAAGATCGCCACCGGCTTCCCGTCCATCGCGATGTTCTCGGCGAGATTCAGCGCCAGCGCCGTCTTTCCCATCGACGGACGCGCCGCGAGGATGATCATCTCGCCCGGCTGCAGCCCGCTGGTCATCTCGTCGAGCTCGACGAATCCCGTGGCGACGCCGGTGATCGTGCGCCCCTCGTTCTCCTCGAGGCGCTTCATGGTCTCCTCGAGGATCTGCTTGAGGTCGGTGAGCGCCACACGGTCGCGTCGCTGGGCGATCTGGAAGATCCGCTGCTCCGCCGACTCGAGCGTCGCCGTGGCGCCCTCGCGCCCGTGATGCGCGTCCTCGAGGATCTCGCCCGCCGCTTCGATCAGCTCGCGAAGGATGGCCTTCTCGCGGACCAGCTCGGCGTAGTGGACGGCGTTCGCCGCGCTGGGGACGCTCTCGGCGAGCTGCACGAGGTAGTCGAGGCCGCCGACCTCCTCGAGGATCCCCCGGTCGAGCAGTCGCTGGTGCAGCTGCACGACGTCGACCGCGCCGACCTTGTCGTAGAGCTCGACGACCGCGTCGTAGATCACTCGATGGCCGGGCCGCGCGAAGTCGTCTCCGCCCCGGAGGACCACCACCACGTCGCCGACGACGCGATGGTCCCACAGCATCGCCCCGAGCAGGCTCATCTCCGCCTCGAGCGCCTGCGGCGGCATGGCCTGCAGAAGCCGGCCCACATCGGGGGCGGCGCGATCGGGTCGAGCTCGGCGTCGAGGCGCGGTGGCGTCGGGCATGGGGGCATCTTCCCCCTGCGCGGGCCGCGGACAAGCGCCGCCGGCGAACTGGAAGGATGCTCACGAAGAATGGGAGCCGCGACGCGGGAGGCGACGCGTCGACGATCAGACGTCGTCGGCGTCCGACTCGATCTCCCGCTCGATCGGTTCCCCGTCGACCGACGCCTTCATGAGGCGCCCGACCTTGAACTTCACGGTTCGCTTCGCCGGCACCTGCACCGGCTCGAGGGTCTTGGGGTTCTGGGCGACCCGGGGCGCCCGATCCTTGATCTCGAAGACGCCGAAGTCGCGGAACTCGAGACGGTTGCCCCGTCCGAGCTCCTCGATCACGTGGTCGAGGAACGCCTGCACCGCCTTTTTGACGTCGGCCCGCTTCAACTGGGTCTCGTCGGCGATGCGGTCGATCAATTCCTTCTTGGTCGTTGTCGCCATCGTTGCACCCACCGTGAAGCCGGAGCCAAGCGAGGTGGCGACCCGCCGGAAGTCCAGCGCTACCGCTCGACTGCGACGGTCCAGGCGGTCGTCGAAGTCGAGATGAAACCGGCCGGCCGAGTTCGACCGACCCCACGAACATCCGAAGGTTCCGCCATCGGACAGGTCGAGTATGGAGGTCGTTCCGGGGGTGGTCAAGCACAAGTCGCAGCGCCACCGTGAATTGACGCCGCCACTGGGGCGATCGCCGCGGATCACACCGCTCAGGGGCGTCGAGCCAAGAGTCCGACGAGGCTCGCCTCGAAGGACTCCTCTCCATCGAGCCACTCGAGACGAAGCGATGGGATCGCCACCGGAAGCTCCGACCGCCACCACCGACCGAGCTTGACCCAGTCCTTGGCCGTGGTGAGGAGGCATTCGGCGCCGACTCGGCTCGCCGCAGCGGCGATCTCGTCCGCTTCGCGAGGCCCATGGGCCTGGTGGTCGCGGGCGGGGATCGCCAGTCGCTCCACCCCACCAAGATTCGCCAGCATGCCACGGATCGAGCCCGGGTTCCCTACCCCGAGAAGCGTGGCGACGGATCGACCTCGAATCCAGTCGACCGGTCGCCGCTCGCAGGTCCGTTGGTCGTGCGAACCGGCCATCACCTCGATCCCGTCCCACGCGTGCCGCGTCCAGGCGATGGGCGGCTTCCCGTGAAGAGCCTCGATTCGCGCCGCCAACCCTTCGTCGATGCCTTCGGCGCGGGTCACCACCACCGCATCGGCTCGCCGAAGCGAGGACGCCGGCTCGCGAAGCCATCCGGCCGGAAGCAGCGGATCGTCGAGCGAGGGTCGGGTGGCATCCACGAGGACCACGTCGAGATCTCGTGCGAGGCGTCGGTGCTGGAATCCGTCGTCGAGCACCACCACCGACGGCGGCTCGAGCGGGCAACCGGCGGCGAGCAGGCTCGCATGCCGATCGGCGCCCACGACGATCGGCACGCCGGGCAGGGCGAGACGATGGAGTTCGGCTTCGTCGCTCCGCCCCTCCCGGTCGGCGGCGTAGCCCCGCATCGCGACGATCGGCGACGCCCCGAGCCGAGCGAGCCTCTTCGCGGCGTCGGCCACCATCGGCGTCTTGCCGGTGCCGCCGGCGGTGAGGTTGCCGATCGAGACGACCGCGCAGCCAAGCCGCCGCACGCCCTTGCCGCGGTCGAAGCGCCGATTGCGCCACGCGACCGCGATGCCGTAGGGGATGGCCATCGCGCGAAGCAGCGGCCGAGGCAGACTCGAGGGTCGATCCGGCGAGGTCATGACGCGTCCTCGCCAGCCTGGGAAACCCGCTCGGACTCGATCGCCTCGGCGAAGCCATCGCGGTGGCGACGCCACTCGCGACGATGGTGGATGAGCGAGTGGAACGCATCGACGACGGCGACGAGCACGATCATCGCCAGGATCGCGAAGCATGCGAGCCAGCCGCCGATGTAGCCCGCCGGATCCGCACGATGGTCGACGAGGCTCGACGACCAGACCAGCGCCGGTAGAAGGACCAGCGAGAGCAGCAGCGACAAGCGACGGATGCGACGCCTCGCTTCCGGCACGTCGGGCGCCTCGAGGCGCCGCCAGTAGGCGATCGCAAGCACCGCCATCAGGATCGCCAACGGCGCGGCGATCGCGAACGGAAGATCGGTCTCGAGCAGGAGGATCACCGGCACGCCTCGACCGCCAGTTCACGAACCCGCCGTGCCACGCTCGCGGTCGGCAAACCCAGCACGACCTCCGGATCGCCATGGCAGGCGATCGGCCACCCCGCCGCGAGGCGCTCGTCGAAGCTGTATCCACCGGCCTTGCCTCGCCAGGCTTGGGAGGCGAGGTAGTCGTCGAGCTCCTCATCGCGAAGCCGCCCGACTCGGACCCTCGCGACTTCGACCCACAGCAGGCGTCGAGGCCTCGAGGGATCGAGCAGGCACACCGCCGTCACCGTCCGATGCTCCCGGTCGGCGAGGCTTCGCAGCATGCCCTCGGCCTCCAAGGCATCGAGCGGCTTCCCGAGCAGACGACCGTCGATCTCGCAGATCGTGTCCGCCGCGAGGATCGTCTCGCCCGCTGCGGCCTCGGCCCGACGAACCGCCGCGGCCGCCTTGGCCCAGGCCAAGGCCAACGCGGAACCACATGCGTCCGTGCCTCGCGAGAGTCGCATCGTCGCGTCGTCGAAACCGCTGTCGACGATGCGATGGCCGATCCCGGCCCGCTCGAGCAGTTGCCGGCGACGCGGCGAACCGCTCGCGAGCACGAGGTCCGGGAGCCTCGGCTCCGCTGCGGTTTCCGACGGAGCGTTTGACACTCTCACGGGTCGGAAGAATAGTCCCCTCCGGTCACACTTCCGTTTCCGCGCCGGGAACACCCCCGGCAGGAGCGATCCCTCCACATGACTTCACCGGACTCCGGTTCCTCCGAAGACAAGCCCGAACAGCCGTCCGCCGTGGGCGGAGGAGAGGCGACGCCCCGCGCGCAGGATGCCTCCGACCGATCCCGCAGCGGCACCGGTTTCGACACGCTTCTCGGACGCGTGCTGATCGAGCGGGGATTCGTGAGCGACGAGGAGTTGCAGGAGTGTCTCGCCAAGCTCGCCTCCCAGGGCGCTCCGGGCGGGTTGCCGCAGGCGCTCGTATCCGAACGTCTCGTCACGGAGCGGCAGTTGCAGCGGCTCCGCTCGGAGATGGAGACCGACCGGGCGAGCCAGCACATCCCGGGCTACCGGATCATCAAGAAGCTCGGCGCCGGCGCCATGGCCACGGTCTACCTCGCCAAGCAGGTGAGCCTCGACCGCCTCGTGGCGATCAAGCTCCTCCCACGGAAGTTCTCCGCCGACGCCAAGTTCATCGAGCGGTTCTACAAGGAAGGTCGCGCCGCGGCCCGCTTCAACGACCAGAACATCGTCGGGGCGTACGACGTGGGGCAGGCGGGCGATCAGCACTACTTCGTCATGGAGTACGTGGACGGGGAGACCGTCCACGACCGCGTCGCGAAGAATGGTCGCCTCACCGAGGCCGACGCGATCGGGATCGTCCGTCAGGTCGCTTCGGCGCTGAAACACGCCCACGCGCAAGGCTTCATCCACCGCGACATCAAGCCCAAGAACATCATGCTCTCGAAGGCGGGGGTCGCGAAGCTCGCCGATCTGGGCCTCGCCCGAGCCGTCTCCGACCGGGAAGCGGCGGAGGCGGAGGCGGGCAAGGCCTACGGCACGCCGTACTACATCAGCCCCGAGCAGATCCGCGGTCGGGTCGACATCGGGCCCGCCGCAGACCTCTACGGGCTCGGCGCGACCTTCTATCACATGGTCACCGGCCGGGTTCCCTTCGCCGGCAAGACGCCCAACGAGGTGATGAACAAGCACCTCAAGGCGCCGCTCACTCCGCCCGACCACGTGAATCCGCAGTTGACGCCGGGCACGGCGCAGATCATCGAGATGCTGCTCGCGAAGGATCCTGCCGATCGCTACCGCGATGCCGGACAGTTGCTCGAGGACCTCGATCACGCCGCCCGCGGCGAATCGCCCGAGCATGCGCGGGGCACCACCGATCTCGCGGCCGTGGCTGCGACGATCGCGGCGGCGCCACCGATCGAGCCCACCGAGATCGCTCGAGTCTCGAGTGGCGGAGGCGGGAAGGCCGCACTGGTCGCAGCGCTGGCGGCAAGCGTGTTGATCAACCTGATCCTGCTGATCGTCGTGCTGGTCGGATAGACCGCCGGCGTCGACGACTCCTCGCGATCAGTCGACCTCGAGCAGCAGTTCGACCTCGACGCTGGCACCCCGTGGCAAGGACGGCGAACCGACCGCGGCACGCGCGTGTCGGCCCGCCTCTCCGAACACTTCGATGAGGAACTCGCTGGCGCCGTTCGCGACCTGCGGATGAGCCTCGAAACCGGGATCGCAGGCCACGAAGACTCCGATCCGGACCACCCGTCGCACTCGGTCGAGCCGACCGTCGAGGGCGTCCGCTGCGACCGCAAGCCCGTTCAGAGCGCACTGGCGAGCCGCCGCCTGCGCCTCCTCGAGGGAGATGGCCGAGGGCACCGTGCCACGGGCGACCAGTTCGCCGTCGCGGAAGGGAATCTGCCCGCTGATGTACAGAAGGCGGTCCGACCGGACCCACGGGACATACGCCGCGACGGGCTTTGGAGCCTCTGGGAGACGGATTCCGAGGGCGTCGAGACGCCTGCCCACCTGATCTTCGTGCGCCATCACCCGACTCTACCGCCACCGCCCGGGTCCCCCGCCCCCAAGGGCCGCGCGACGATTCAAGAAAATCGGAGGTTGACCGGAACTTGACACCGGTTGCGCTCGCAATACCTTTGTGCATCGCCCCACGGAAGGGGCAGACTGGTTGCGGCAAGACATAGGATTCCAGTTCCGACGGAAGCGAGCCTCCCTGCCACATTCGATTCCGGCAGCCGCTCGTGGAACTCAACCCCGCACTCATTCGTCGATCGCGACCCCGATTCATCCCCCGGTCGCAGCCAGTCGACAATTCGAGTCCTCGCCACGCGACACCCGTCCTCCGGGTGCTCCAGCCGACCATGGGCGCAGACCGTTTTCACGCTGCCCCAGCCGACGGCGAGCCTTCATGCGAATCGCATCGTCGCTCTGCTGAAGGTCTTCGGCGTCATGGTCTTTCGCTGGACCCAAGAGCGAAAGCCCATTGGGCGGCATTCCGCTGGCGAGTCCGCGTGGCACATCTTGTCGTCTCGTGATCTCGGATCGCCAAGGAACTGTCTGCATCAGATCGCAGGTAGGTCTGGCTTGGCTCAACGCGCTCACTTCCCGCCCCTGGCGGGTCCGGTTCGTGCATCACCATCGCATCGGGCGGGCGTTCCGCCCCCAACCTTCGTAGGAGACCGTACCCATGAGTCCGACCCTGATTGCCAAGCGGAGGGGCTTCACCCTCGTCGAGCTGCTCGTGGTCATCGCGATCATCGGCTTGCTGATCGGCCTGCTGCTTCCGGCACTTGCCAAGGCCCAGGCCACGGCCAAGACCGCCAAGGACCTGCAGCAGATGACCGAAATCGTGAAGAGCCTCATCACCTCCTCCAACAACGACGAACGCCAGCGGTTCCTCACCCCCGGCCTGGTCAACCGTCTGCCCGTGCAGGTCGGCAACCAGAACGTGAACATCCAGGGCAAGGGCAACGAGGACGTGACTCAGAACACGACTCGCGCGCTGCACGCGGCGATGATCGCTCAGGAGTATTACTCGCCCGAACTCTGCATCGGCCCGACCGAAGTGAATCCGGTCGTCCAGCTCAAGACCGACTACGACTACACCCAATACAACCCCTCGCAGGACAAGTACTGGGACACCACCTTCGACGACAAGATCAACTTCCCCGCCGGCAGCGGTGTCTGCAATGTGTCGTTCGCGAACCTCGTGCAGGCCGGAGAGCGCAAGAAGACCAAGTGGCGTCAGGTGAGCGACGGTCGTCCGAGCCCGGTCATGTCGACCCGCGGCACCAAGGATGGCACCCTCACCGGCGACGAGTTCACCAAGAGCCCGACACTCCTGTTGCACGGCTCCCAAAAGGAATGGAGCGGCAATGCGGTCTTCAACGATGCTCGTGGCGTCGCGGTGAAGAGCCCCTACCCCGACGGCACCTCCTACGAGTGCGGCAACATCACCCTCCGACTCGACAACATGTTCGACGACGACTTCGCCTGCGGCATCCCGGGCAACAACACGGTCCGCGCCGGCGACACCTGGCTCGGCATCGTCCAAGCCATCACGGCCAACACCCAGTACGGCGAGGGTCTCGCCAACGTCAAGACCGACCGGCTGCTCGACAACTGAGCCGCACACCGCTTACGAACACGCATCCGAATCAGGAGCAACCACCCATGCAAACCAATCCATCGAAGCGTGGCTTCACCCTCGTCGAGCTGCTCGTGGTCATCGCGATCATCGGCATCCTCCTCGCGATTCTTCTGCCCGCGCTCGCCCGCGCCCGTGCCACCGCGAAGGCCACCCGCGACGCCACCCAGCTCAAGCAGATCCACGCCGGCTGGCTCAGCTTCGCCGCCCAGAACGACGGGATATTCCCGACGCCGGGCAGCAAGCGACGCCTCCCGGTCAACGGCCAGATCATCATGGGCCGCGGCGCCGAGGACATCACCCAGAACCATCTCGCCAACGTGCACTCGCTGTGCGTTATGGAGAACCTGTATACGCCCGAGCTGATCATCAGCACCGTCGAGGTCAGCCCCAACGTCTCGGGGATGAACTTCTACGAGTACGATCGCAAGAACCCCGCCGCAAACGTCTACTGGGATGACCGTATGCGGGCCGACCTCAATGCGGTCTCGCACACCTCCTACGCGTCGATTCCGCTCGCGGGGGCCCGAAAGCGCCTGCACTGGAACAACTCGTCGGACTCCTCCTTCACGACCATCGGCAACCGCGGGCCGAAGGACGGAGACATCGCCCAGATGATCAACTCCAAGACTTCTGAAATGCACGGAGGGCCGCGGGAGTTCGCCGGCTTCTTCGTCAAGAACGACAACAGCGTGTCCTTCGAGCAGACGTTCTTCCCCGAGAACTTCAAGAGGGTCGGAGCCAACAACGACCTCGACAACGTCTTCAGGAACGACGGCGGCTCGCAGAGCGCCGCCCATCAGGGCAGCGATAACTGGCTGTGCCTCGTCAAGTCGATGAGCGGCGACAGCAACAGCGTCACCATCCCCACCGACAACTGGGACTGATCGGGACGACCCGATCGGATCTCGCACGAATGACGGCCGGCCCCTCGGG
>JBMSXH010000059.1:0-9668 GCA_049425445.1 Phycisphaerales bacterium
ACGGTCGCGTCGCCGTCGATCTCGGGCTGATCGAACGCCCGGGTTCCTGAACCGCCTCTTCCGGGCGAAGCTGCCGATGCAACTGCTCGTCATGGCGCTCGTCGCGACCGTGCTCGTCCCCGCGGCGATGCCGATGTCGCCGGAGATCCCGCCCGCGAACGCGGTGCTGGTGGTGGCGATGGCGCCGGCAGCGATGATCGCCGCCGCCGCGTGGTTCTCGTCCTGGGCCGCCATGCGCGGAGTTCGCGCTGGACGCGGTTCGGCGCCGCAGCTGCTGCGGATCCGGCTCCGCGGACTCCAGTGGGCGGCGGTGGTGGCGCAAGCGGTGGCGGTGTTCGGCTTCGGCTGGCTGGACTGGCTGCGTCGTGAGATCGGCGACTGGCCGCTCCTCGATGAACTCGTGGCGCTCCTGCCGCCGATCGCGGCCATCGCCGCCTGCTGGTGGGCGGCGCATCCGATGGAGCGGCTGCTGCGAGGGGATTCGATCTCGCGAAGCCGATTCGTCATGACGGAACTTCGCAACCAGCTCGGACTGCTCGGTGGGCCGGCCCTGCTCGCGATCGGTGCGTCGGAGGTCGCGTCGCTCCTCGCCGTCGACTGGTTCGGCGAGGGTTCGACCATCGCGATGCTGGCCGCTCCCGCGGCGATCGTGGCGGTGATGCTCTTCGCCCCGAGCCTCATGGTCCGTGTGCTCGACACCGACTCGATGCCGGACGACACCAATCGGGAGGTGCTCGAACGGGTGCTCTCGGACAACGGCGTCCGCATGAGTCGAATCCTCGTCTGGCGCACCGGCGGGGTGCTCCTCAACGGAGCCGTGGTGGGCTTCATGCCCGCCGCTCGATACCTGCTGCTCACCGACGCGGTGCTCGAGCGGATGCCCATCGAGTCGTTGCGGGCGATCGTCGCGCACGAGGTCGGGCACGTGAAGCGGCGACATGTGCCGTGGATGCTGCTGACGACGCTCGCGACGGTCGCCGCGGCGGTCCTCGTCGTCGACGCGGCCGTGCCGATCGCGAACGCCATGCTCGCGCCGCAGACGGTCGATCCGATCCTTCTGGCGGCCGCGGGCGTCGAGGACGAACCCGACGGCACGCTCGGGCTCGTCGAGGCGGGCGGCGCCGCCGCGGTGCTCGCCATCGTCCTGCCGATCTTCGGCTGGATCTCCCGACGATTCGAGCAGCAGGCGGATGCGTTCGCCGCCCAATACCTGAGCGTGGTGGGCCCGTCGTCCGCATCGTCCTGGGTTGGAGTCGGCCCCGAGCGGCGTCTCAAGACACCCGAGACGGCACTGGTGACTCCCAGGGCGGTGCTGGCGATGTGCCGGGCCCTCGGACGGGTGGCGGAGTTCAACGGCGTGAGCCCCGCGGCGCCGAGTTGGCGTCACGGGTCGATCCGCTGGCGACAGCGAAACCTGGTGCAGATCGTCTCCCAGCCGATCCTCTCGCTGCCGATCGATCGAAAGGTGCGGTGGATCAAGGCGGTGGGAACCGTGCTGCTCCTGGCCTGCGTCTCGATCGAGGTCGCGCGGAGCCTCGTCTGACCGTGGCGGATCCGTTCCGTGCCGCGGCGACACCGCTCGCCTCCTCGATCGATCACATCCGTGAGCGGTTGCCCCGGACTCGGTCGATAGCATCCGCACCATGACCAGTCCGAGCGTTCTGGACGCCGCCGTCGCGTCGACGGTCTCTGAAGACTCCGTGGATCGGTGCGAGCTTCGATCGGTCCCGACGATCGCGTTCCGCCGCATCCACGGCCTCGGCAACGACTACGTCTTTCTCGCCGACGCCGACGCGGATGCGATTCGATGCGATCGTCGAAGCCTCGCCATCGCACTTGCGGATCGCCACTTCGGTGTCGGCGGCGATGGGCTGATCACCCTTGCGACCATCGCCGATGGCGACGCCGATCTGCACATGCGGATGTGGAACGCCGACGGATCCGAGAGCGGCATGTGCGGGAACGGCCTGCGGGGGGCGGTTCGCTTCGCCCTGACGGGCGGTCTCGGAGACGCGGTCGTCGATCGTCTGCAAACCGCGCTTCGCGCCGGGCGGGCGATTCGGGTGAAGATCGGGCGGGGCGTGGTCGCCGCCACGGCGTACGCCCTCGACGATGGAACCTTCGAGGTCGAGGTCGACGTGGGTCGACCGATCCTGGCCGCGGGCGAGATTCCGGTCGCGATCGACGGCCACGCGCCGAATCAACCAGTGCTTTCGATGCCCGCGTCCTCGATCGGGGCATGCGGCGCCGTTCTCGATCTCGACCACGAGCGAGGCCACGCGGGGTCGTTCGCCGGACTCCGATCGTGGAGTTGCGTGTCGATGGGCAACCCGCATCTGGTGCTTGAACTGGGTTCTCCGGAGGAGGTCGCGGCGTTCGAACTGTCCCGACTCGGTCCGATTCTCGAGCATGCCGCCGCGTTTCCCGCGCGGATCAACGTGCACGTGGCGGCCGTGATCGATCGGCAGCGGTTTCGCATGCGGACGTGGGAGCGCGGCAGCGGCATCACCATGGCCTGCGGCAGCGGGGCATGCGCGACATTCGTCGCGTTGAGGCATCGCGGGCTGATCGGCGACCGCGCCTTCGGCGAACTGCCCGGCGGCGTGCTGCGCCTCGCGGCGACCGCGGATGGCTCGATCCTGATGCGCGGCGAGGCCTTCGAGAGCTGCCGCGGCACGGTGGAGCCGATGGCGATCCTCGCGAGGCTCGGGCTGTCGGCGCAGGATGTCGGCGCATGAGCGACACCGCTCCCCTCGACGCCGCCGAGCAGCGGATGCTCGAGGAGGCCCGATCCCGCGACGCGACGATGCGCGCCGATCTCGCCGCCTGGGTCGCGATCCCGACCGGCCGTGGGCATGCGGCGGGAGTGGATCGATTTCGTGAACTGCTGACAGGGAGGCTCGCGCGTCTCGGCGCCTCAAGACGCGACGTCGAAGGCGATCCGCGCCCCGCATGGCTGCCGATCGACGCCGCGGCCGCCGACGGACCGATTCCGGCGACGAGCTTGCTGGAGCGGGCCGGCGAGGGCGTGCGTTTCCTGCTCGCGGGACACCTCGACACCGTGCACGATCCGCACGGGGCCTTTCAGCGGCTCGAACCGATCGGAGGCGATCGCGCCACCGGACCCGGCGCCGCGGACATGAAGGGCGGCCTGCTCGTCGCGACCGTGGCCCTCGAACTGCTCGAGTCGATCGGCGAGCCGGTCGCGTGGACCTTCGCACTCAACGCCGACGAGGAGACGGGGTCGTTCCACTCGGCGAGGGCCCTCGACGAGGCGGCGCGTCGCCACGACGTCGGACTCGTCTTCGAGCCGGCGCTCCCGGGCGGGGCGCTGGCGATCGAGCGCATGGGCGCCGGCCAGTTCCGCATCGACTGCCACGGGCGAGCGGCCCATGTCGGACGCGACTTCCCGCACGGGGTCTCCGCGGTCTCGGCGCTCGCGCGATGTCTGGTGCGGATTGCCGAACTGCCCGACGCCGACCGCGGCACGGTCGCGAACGTCGGCCCCATCTCGGGCGGGGCCGCGACCAACATCGTGCCCGAACGCGCGATCGCCTGGGGCAACGTGCGCTTTCGCGACGCGTCGGGTGCCGATCATCTCGGCCGCGAGATCGGAGCGCTCGCCACCGAGCGGGGCGCGATGCCCGAGGTTCACGTCGAGTATCTCGCCAATCGACCTGCGAAGCCCTGCACGCCGGCCGTCGAGTCGCTCGCCCGCGAGGCGCGTCGGATCGCGGAGGCGATCGGCTTCGAGCTTCCGTTCGGGTCGACCGGCGGGGTCTGCGACGGCAACATCCTGCAGTCCGCAGGGCTCCCGACGCTCGACAATCTCGGCGTGCGGGGAGGCAACCTCCACCGGCTCGACGAGTTCGTCGAACTCGACAGCCTCTCGGAGCGGGCGGCGCTCGCGGCGATCCTGATCCGGCGACTTCGGCGACGCCGATAGCATGCCGGTCCGCGAGGAAGGACCCTCGCGCGACCGCACGCGTGGACGGAGCCCCATGAGCCAGTCAGCGACCCCCTCGGCGCCCCGTTCGACGGGCGACCTTGCCGCCTCGAGCCTCGTCGCCAATGCCCGCATCGACGGTGCGGTGGCGACCCTGATCGACGAGCTTCGACAGATCCAGGGTCGTCTCGTCGGGGCCCAGCCGGCGAAGGCGGCGCTCGCGGAGACCTACAAGGGCTGGCTCGATCGCAACGCCGCGGTCCGAGGCCGCGCGAGCTGGTACCCCTACGTCGGCAGCGGGCTCGGGAACGGCCCGCTCGTCGAACTGCTCGACGGCAGCGTCAAGTGGGACATGATCGGCGGGATCGGCGTGCATCTCTTCGGGCACGGCGATCCGGATCTCTGCGAGGTCGCGGTTCGCGCGGGCCTCTCCGATCTCGTGCAGCAGGGCAACCTGCAGTTCAACGGCGACTCGATCGAGTTCGCGGAACTGCTCGTCGCCGAAGCCGAGAAGTGCTCGAACCTCGCGCATTGCTTCGTGAGCAACTCCGGATGCATGGTGAACGAGGCGGCGCTCAAGGTCTGCCAGCAGAAGACCGGCGCGGCGCCGAGGATCATCGCCTTCGCGGGCTGCTTCATGGGCCGATCGACGACGATGAGCCAGATCGGCGACGCGGCGGGATACCGTCAGGGGATCCCGCTCAACACGCTCGTCGACTACCTGCCGTTCTACGACGCGACGCTCGGCGAGCGCTCGATCGAGATGACCCGCTGGCATCTCGAGCAGATGATCCTCCGCTACCCGAAGCAGCACAGCTGCCTCATCGCCGAACTCGTGCAGGGCGAAGGCGGCTTCAACACCGCGCCGCGCGAGTTCTTCGTGGCGCTCTTCGAGCTCGCCCGCAAGCACGGCATTCCGGTCTGGGACGACGAGGTGCAGACCTTCGGCCGCACCGAGTCGATGTTCGCGTTCGAATCGCTCGGCCTCGGCGAGTTCATCGACGTGGTCACCCTCGGCAAGATGAGCCAGGCGTGCGCGTGCCTCTACACCGCCGACATGAATCCCGGGCCTGGCCTGCTCTCGGGCACCTTCAGCGCCGCGACCAGCGCGTTTCGCGTGGGGCGCCGCATCCTCGAGCGCATGCGGGACGGCGGCTACTACGGCTCCGACGGTCGCATCGCGAGCCTGCACGCGGCGTTTCGCGCGGGGGTCGACGGGATCCGCGCGAGGCATCCGGAGTGGTTCCCGCCGGTGCGCGAGGCCTTCGGCCGCTCGCACGACCGCTTCACCGGCGGCACCGGCGGCATGATGCGCTTCACGCCCTTCGGCGGCTCGAAGGAGAAGATCATGCGCCTCATGCACGTCCTCTTCGAGGAGGGCGTGATCGCCTTCTACTGCGGGCACGATCCCTACCACGTGCGCTTCCTGCCGCCGGTCGGCGTGATGCGTCCGGAACAGTTCGGTCCGGTGATGGAGATCGTCGAGCGGTCGCTCGCCCGCGTCGCCGCGGAGTGATCCTCCGGGAGCCAGCCATGTTCTTCATCCGACCCGCGACCGCCGACGACCTTCCGACGCTGCTCAAGTTCGCGCGGATGGTCCACTTCATCAACCTGCCCGCGGACCGCGATGCGCTCTCCGCCAAGATCGTCCGAAGCCGACGCAGCTTCGCGGGCGAGGCCGAGGACGCCCGCGACCGCGAGTTCATGTTCGTGCTCGAGGACGGCTCGACCGGCAACGTGGTCGGCACCAGCGCGATCATCAGCTGCATCTCCTGGCCGGGGCATCCGCACACCTATCTCCACGTCCGGAAGAAGTCGCTCTTCAGCCACGATCTGCAGACCGGGCAGGTGCACCTCACCCTCGAGTTCGGCACCGACGAGAGCGGCCCGAGCGAACTCGGCGGACTCATCCTCGCGCCGGGCTACCGCGGGCACGCCGAGCGGCTCGGCGCCTTTCTCAGCCTGGTGCGGCTGCACTTCCTGGGAATGCACCGCGAACTCTTCGCGGAGACGGTCATCGCCGAACTGATGGGCGCGGTCACCCCCGACAGCCGCAACCTGCTCTGGGAGTACCTCGGCCGGCGCTTCATCAACCTCTCCTACAAGGAGGCGGATCTCTTCTGCCAGCACTCGAAGGAGTTCATCACGAGCCTCTTCCCGCGCGGCGAGATCTACGCCTCGCTGCTGCCGCCGGAGGCCCGCAACCTGATCGGCAAGGTGGGCGAGGAGACGCGTCCCGCGAAGAAGATGCTCGAGGAGCAGGGATTCCGCTTCGAGGACCACGTCGATCCATTCGACGGCGGCCCCTACATCAGCGCGAAGCGGGACGAGATCCCGATCGTGCAGGCGACCCGCACCATGACCCTCGAGATCGCCGAAGGCGAGCATGCCGAGACCGCGTTCCTCTCCTGCGACGGCGATCTGGGCTACCGCGCGATCCGCGCGAAGTGCCGCATCGAGGGCGATCGCGTCGTGATCACGTCCGACCACGCTCGGGTGATCGGAGCCGAAGCCGGCCTCGCGATCGGTGTGACGCCGGTCAAGGCCCACGGAGCACGCCGTCGCCACGCGAAGGCCGCGACGGCATGAGCGGCGAGATCGGAGCGTGCGGCTTCGAGGCCGCGAGTCTCATCGGCGGCGCATGGCGATCGATCGCGGGCGATGGTCTGCGCTCGCACAACCCGGCGAATCCCGACGAGGTCGTCTGGTGCGGTGATCCGGTCGCCGATCACGTCGACGAGGCGGTGGCCGCGGCGCGCGCTGCGCAGCCCGCCTGGGCCGCGACGCCGATCGAGGCGAGGATCGAGGCCCTGCGCCGATTCCAGGCGATCGTGAAGGAGGAGCGCGAGACGCTCGCGCGGCTGATCGGCCGCGAGATGGGCAAGGTGCTCGCCGAGGCGAGGCTCGAGGCGGCCGCGGTCGCGGGCAAGGTCGACATCACCCTCGAGGATCGGGTGATGGATCGCGTGCGGGGCTTCTCGGTCGGCGCCGCCGCAGGCGTCGAAGGTCTCTGCCGCTTCCGCCCGCACGGCGTGATGGCGGTGCTCGGGCCGTTCAACTTTCCGGCGCACCTGCCCAACGGCCACATCGTCCCGGCGCTCCTGCTTGGCAACACGGTGGTGTTCAAGCCGAGCGAGAAGACCCCGGCGGTCGGGCAGATGCTCGCGGACCTGCTGCATCGCGCGGGGTTCCCGCCGGGCGTCGTGAACCTCGTGCAGGGCGGGGCCGACGTGGCGGCGAGGCTTGTCGCGCACGAGGATCTCGACGGGATCCTGTTCACCGGAAGCTGGCCGGTGGGCCGCAGGATCATGGAGGCGAACCTCGATCGACCGGGGCGAATGCTCGCGCTCGAGATGGGCGGCAGCAACGCGATGGTGGTCATGCCGTCGGCGGACCTCGAGCGTGCGATCGTCGAGGCGGTCCGCGCCTCCTTCGCGACCACCGGGCAGCGCTGCACCTGCACGCGGCGGATCGTGGTGCACGAGTCGGTCGCCGATCGCTTCGTGTCGACGCTCGCGAAGGTCGCCTCGACGGTGCTCGTGGGGCCCTACGACAGCCAGACCCCGGTCTTCATGGGGCCGCTCGTCTCGGAGGCCTCGCGCACCGCGGCGATCGAGTTCCAGGCCGACCTCGCCAAGCGCGGCGGCCGGGTCGTGGTGCCCGCGTGCCCGCTCGACGGGCAGGGCTACTTCCTCACGCCGGGCGTGATCGAGGTCGATCGATTCACCCGCGAGACCGACTGCGAGGTCTTCGCGCCGATCGTGCAGGTCTCGATGGCGAAGGATCTCGACGACGCGATCGAGCAGGCCAACGCGACCGAGTTCGGGCTCGCGTCGGCGATCTTCACGAGCGAGCGATCGGAGTTCGAGGCGTTCCTCGCCCGCAGCCGCGCCGGCTGCGTCAACTGGAACGCCGGCACCGCGGGGGCAAGCAGCAAGCTGCCCTTCGGCGGGCTCGGCAAGAGCGGCAACCACCGGCCGGCCGGAGCCTTCTCGGTCGACTACTGCGCGATGCCGATCGCCTCGATGGAGGCGATGCTCGACGCGCCGGTGCCGCCGATGCCCGCCGGCATCGGATTCGATCCGTCGAACGCGAACTGAACTCGATTCGCCGTCACTCGGGCGAGGCGGGCGCGGATGGGCTCTCGCCGATCGTCGCCGCGAACGCCGCGGGGCGTGGCACGGGTTCGCCGGTCGATCGATCGATCGAGAGGTTCGCGCCAGTCTCCGCCATCCAGGCATCGAGTTCGAGAAGGAGTGCTCGCGCGAGGTCCGGACGCGATGCCGCGAGATCGTTGGTCTCGGAGAGATCGGCCGCGAGGTCGTAGAGCTCGATCCGCGGGCCATCGTGGAAGTAGAGGAGCTTCCAGTTCCCTCGCCGCCACGACGAGAACGGCTCGATGCCGGGGCCCTGCACCCCCCAGAAGTGCGGCATGTGCCACGCGAGGCCGCGCTCGGCGGACGGCGGCGACGACCGCGAGGTCTTCCGAAGGAGTCCCGCGAGCGAGGTGGCGTCGACGGTCTCGGCGTAGCCGTCGGGCATCGACACGTCGGCGAACTCGAGAAGCGTCGGGAAGAGATCGGTGGTGGTGACGGGCGTGTCGACGCGTCGAGCGTCGGCGTGAAGCCAAGTGGCGGCCGACCCTGCGACGACCATCGGGATGCGCACACCGCCTTCGTAGGCCGAGCCCTTGCCGCTTCGAAGCGGGGCGTTGTGGGTGTGGGGCCTTCCCCCGCGGGCATGGGCCGACAGTCCTCCGTTGTCGCTCGCGAAGACGACGATCGTGTTGTCGGCGAGTCCGGCGTCGTCGAGGGCTTCGAGCACCGTGCCGAGCGCCGCATCGACCGACTCGATCATCGTGGCGTAGGCCGCTTCGCGCGGGTCGAGGCCCTCGTAGTGCGCGAGATGCCGCGGGTTCGCCATGATCGGGGCGTGCACCGCGTACGGGGCGAAGTTGAGGTAGAGCGGACGCGGGTCGTCCTTCGACTTCATCACCTCGGCGGCGGCCGTAGCCGCGCGCCCCGCGGTGAGGTAAAACTCCGGGCCGTGGAACTCCTCGAGCCCGGGCACATCCCACACGCTCGGGCCTACCTTGCCGTCGCGCTTCATCGAGCCGAAGTCGTGGATCCCGTAGAAGCTGCCCGGCCCGCCGGGCCCATGGCCCGCGATGTTGGTCTCGAAGCCGAGGTTCGTGGGATCGGCGCCGGGCGTGCCGACCGCGCCGAAGTGCGCCTTGCCCACGTGCACCGTGCGATAGCCCGCGTCGTGGAGCAGCTTTGGCAGCGTGACATCGGACTCGTCGAGGCCGGTCAGCCGCCACGGGGGGTTCTGCAGCCGCGGGTGCTTCGCGGAGGTGTCGCGGTCCTTGTGAAGCGTCCAGTAGGTGATGCCGGTTCGCGCCGGATGGCGTCCGGTGAGGTACGCGGTGCGGGTGGGGGTGCAGACCGGGCACGCGGCGTAGGCGTTCGTGAAGACCACGCCCCGTTCGGCGAGACGCTCGAGGTTCGGTGTGCGATAGCGGCGATTGAACTCGGTCGTTTCGGGTCCCATCGGCACCGAGACGTCCTGCCAGCCGAGGTCGTCGACCATGACGACGACGAGGTTGGGCGTCGAGGCCGTCGGACGAGGATCGTCGGCGTGGCTGGTCGACGCGACCAAGGCGATCGCGAGGGCCAGCCAGCGCCATCCGGTGTGAAGAGTTCCGAGCATGCGGCGAGCGTAG
>JBMSXH010000060.1:0-9652 GCA_049425445.1 Phycisphaerales bacterium
GTCGACGCCATGGCTCTCGATCGTCTCGAGGCATCGGATCAGCAGGGGCGTCGACCGATAGTTGACGATCACGACGGCGACGTCGATCTGTGACTCGGACCGCGGATGATTCATGTCAGTTCGCCGCTCCGAACGGGAACACCATCGGCGTGATGATCACGGTGCCGAGACCCACGATCAGATTGAGCGGCAGGCCGATGCGGAGGAAGTCGCCGAAGCGATAGCCGCCCGGGCCCATCACCATCAGATTGGTCTGATAACCGATCGGAGAGCTGAAGCTCGCCGAGGCCGCCATCATGATCGCGATCACGAATGGCATGAGTTCGACCCCGAGGGCCGCCGCCGTCGCCTGGGCAAGCGGAAACGCCACCGCAGCCGCCGCGTTGTTGGTGACCACCTCGGTCAGCAGCGAGGTCAGCAGATAGATCGCGGCGAGGGCCACGAACGGGTTGCTGCCCGCGAGGCGAACCATGGCCTCGCCGATCGAAGCCGCCGCTCCCGACGCATCGAGCGCCTTCCCGAGCCCGATCGCGGCGCCGATCGCGAGCAGCAGCGACCAGTTCACGCCTTCCCGGGCGGTGGTCGCGCTGCAGCATCGGGTGAGCACCATCGCGATCGCCGCGGCGAGGGCCGCCTGCAGCATCGTGACCGCACCAGTCGCCGCGCCGATCACCATCAGCACCGTGATCCCAATCGAAAGCCACGCGCGGTCGTGGCGACGGACCGTCGAGTCCTCGACCGGACGGACGAGCAGGAACTCTCGACGGTGACGCCGATCGAACTCTCGATCGCTCTCGAGGAGCAAGGTGTCGCCGGGGCGCAGCTTGATGTCGCCGAGCCGACCCGGGATTCGTTGACCATGCCGGGCGACCGCAAGGACGGCGGCGTCGTAGAGGTGACGGAACCGACTCTCGCGGATCGTCTTGCCGGTGATGACGGCGTTTGCGGGAACCACCGCCTCGAACATCTGCCTCCGGTGGCGAGGCGAGTTGATCTTCTGCGACTGCGCATCGATCTCGGAGAGCCCTCGCAACTGCTGCAGGTCGCGGATCGCTTCGACCGCACCCACGAACACAAGGCGGTCTCCCGAGAGCAGCGTGGTGTCCGGGGTGACGCGAATCAGTTCGCCGCTGCGCTCGATCTCCGCGACGAAGACCTGCGGCAGCTGTCTCAGCGAGGCTTCCTCGATGGACAGCCCGTGCAGCGGACTTCCAATCGGCACCACCATCTCGGCGGTGAACTCCCGGGGGTCCGCGAGCGCGGCCGCGGAACCTCGCCGATCCGGCAGCAGTCGTGGTCCGATCAGGATCAGGTAGAGGCCCCCGAGCATCGCGCACGGCAGTCCGATCCAGGTGATCGAGAAGATCGACAGCGGCGCGAGATCGGTCTGGGTCGAGACGAAACCCGCGATGAGTAGGTTGGTGCTCGTGCCGATCAGCGAACAGGTGCCGCCGAGGATCGCGGCGTAGCTGAGCGGGATGAGCAACTTCGAGGGGCTTGTCGAGATCCGTCTCGCCAGATCGCTGACCGCGGGGATCAGGATCGCCACCACCGGCGTGTTGTTGAGGAACGCGCTCAGTCCGCATACCGGCACGAAGAGACGCCCAATCGCTCCACGAACGGTCTTCGGCCTGCCGAGCAGTCCGCTACCCACCAGATCGATCGCGCCGGTCTCGCGAAGACCGGTTACCACCACGAACAGCACCGCCACCGTGAGCAGACCGGTGTTTCCAAACCCAGAGAGCGCTTCGCCGGCCGAGAGGATCCCGAAGGTCCATCCCGTGTCCGAGGGGATCGGCACCAACGTCAGGCCTGCGACGGCTCCGAGCAGCACGGCATCCGGCGCAATGCGCGTGAAGGCGAGGGTCGCAAGGACCGCAACCACCATCAGGATCGTCACGACTGCTTCAAGACCCATCGTTCGACTTCGAGGGTGTTATGGGTCGGCGGGAGAACCGCCCAGATTCGCATGAACAACAGTCCCATTGTTCGGCGTTCGGATCGACTCGCCTGAAGATCGTCGTCGGGAACCGCGGCGGGTCTCCGGGATCTTCAGAACGCCAGGCGGGGGAACGGACCCAGTCGCCGGACACGGCTCCGCCGGGGCGGAGCAGGCCGCGATCCTCGCTTTCCGCGACTCAAACGGGCGTCGGGCTTGATCGGACCCCATTGCGAGGTACGGTCGAGTTCCGTCAATTCCTCCACCGGATCTCCCCCCATGCTTCGACCCGCCTGCCTCCTCATGGTTGCCGCCACCGTCGGCATCGCGACCGCGTCCTCGTTCAGCCAATGGACGTCCGATCCGGCGGCCAACACTCTGGTGGCGACGGGGAACAACGATCAGGTGCAGCCCAAGATCCGCTCGACCGCCGATGGGGGCTGCTACATCTCGTTCTTCGACAACCAGTCCGGGGGCTACGACGTGCGCCTCCAGCGGCTCGATGCGGCTGGCGTGGTGCAGTGGCCGGGCGGAGTGCTGATCGCGGATCGCTCGTTCTCTTCCACGCAGGACTACGGAGCCTGCACCGACACCGAGGGCTTCTCGCTGCTGGCCTTCCGAGACGACCGGTCAGGCTCGCAGAACGTGACCGCGCAGCGGGTGTCCCCGAGCGGCCAGATGATGTGGGGCACCGGCGTGTCCATGCCCGGTTCGGCCGGTGGCTCGGTTCCACGAATCACCGGAACCAGCGACGGAGGATCGGTCGTGGCATGGACGACGGGATCGTCGGTGGCGCTCGTCAAGCTCACCTCCGAGGGGAGCGTGGTGTGGACCCGCACCGTGACCGGACCCGGGGGCGTGAACGTGATCGGCGCGTATCTCGTGGCGTCCGATGCGCCGGGCCAGACGGGTGCCTTCGTGCTTTCGATGGTGCGGTTCGGGTCCTTCAGCACCCCGAGAAACCTCTACGCACAGAAGTTCGACATCGACGGGAATCCGCTGTGGGGCGCGAGCCCGCTGACCATCTACGGCACCGGATCGTTGCAGATCGGGAACTACCCGCCGTTCGTCTCCGATGGAGCGGGCGGGGCCGTGCTCACGTGGTACGGCACCACCGGCGGCCTGCAGTGCTACGTGCAGCGGGTCTACTCGGACGGGTCGCTGCAGTTCGTCGCCAACGGAGAGCGGGTGGTGTCCACCACGGGTCAGCAGCGAGTCGGCCCCGCCGCGTGCATCGATCAGTCGACCGGCGACATCTACTGCTTCTGGACCGAACTCAACTCGTCGCAGTCGAATCATGGCCTCGGCGGGCAGCGGTTCGTCGGCACCAGCCGAGCGTGGGGCGAAAGTGGTCTGGTGCTCGTGCCGCTCGGCGCTTCCGAGGTGCAGCAGGTGCGGGTGCAGCCTCGCAACGGCGGTGCCACGGTCCTGTGGGCTCAGGGAAATCTGGGCAACCAGACCCTGGTCGCCTCGGCTCGCGATTCGAGCGGCGCCGATGCCTGGAGCGGTTTCGTGACCTTCTCGTCGATCGTGACCGGCAAGTCGAGGCTCGATACCACCGTGCTTGGCGAGGGGACCATGAGCGGGCCCGGGACCATCTACGCCGTGTGGCAGGACGGGCGGGACTCGGCCTCCGCCGAGGAAGAGCTCTACGCCCAGAACATCCGGATCGACGGCACGCTCGGAACCGCGGACATTCCCGGCGACCTCAACCACGACGGAGAGGTCAACGGCGCCGATCTGGCCATCCTCCTCTCGGGATGGGGGCCGTGCCGACCCAAGGGCAAGTGCATCGCCGACCTCAACGGCGACGGGGTCGTGAACGGCGCCGATCTGTCGATCCTCCTCGGGAACTGGGGCTGAGCCGAGGGGGATCGCGACTCGCTCGCGGAGCGACGGCGGATCGACCGATACGATCCGGCCGTGTCGTCCGATGGATCCCAACATGACGGGCAACCTGCGCCGAACCCGGCCGGCGGCGATCGCCTGCTCATCGTCGAGCGAACCCGCCGCTGGGCGGAACGCTTCACGGTCGCGGCCCGCGATCGTTCGCAGGCGGAGATGCGAAAGGCCCTCGATCGACGCGACCGCATCCTGCGGGGGGTCGCCGAGGCGGCGGAGCAACTCTTCGATCTGGCTCCGTGGCGCGACCGCGTTCCCGGCGTGATGGCGACGCTCGGCGAAGCCACCGGCTCGAGTCGCGTCTACATCTTCGAGGCGACCTACCGCCGCAAGGGGATCAGCGAGATCGCCCAGCGCTTCGAGTGGGTCGCGACGGGAAGCGAGCCTCAACTCGACAACGCCGAACTCACCCAACTCGACATGGATGCGGCCGGGTTCGGGCGGTGGGGCGAACTGATGCGGGCCGGCTCGCCGGTCGTCGGCGACGTGCACGAGTTCCCGGAGAGCGAGCAGCCGCTCTTGTTGGCACAGGGCATCCAGTCGCTGCTCGCGCAGCCGATCTTCGCGGGCGGACGGTGGTGGGGCTTCATGGGCTTCGACGCCTGCGACGAGCCGAAGTCCTGGGACACCGTCGAGGTCGATGCGCTTCGGATCGCGACGATGCTGCTCGGCTCCGCGATCCAGCGGGAGGCGAGGGAGGCCGAACTTCGCCAGGCGCAGAAGATGGAAGCCCTTGGGCGGATGGCCGGCGGCATCGCCCACGACTTCAACAACGCGCTCATGGTCATCTTCGGCGGCGTCGACCTGGTCCGCCGGGGACTCGCCCGGGACGCCGAGTCGGCCACGCTCGAGCGGCACCTCGCCATGATCGAACAGGCCTCGAACCAGGCGCGAGGATTCACGCGGCGTCTGCTCGACTTCAGTCGACGGAGCGAGGTGCGGGCGAGCGACTTCTCGCCGATCGCCGCGATCAATGGCATGCGGGACATGCTTCGCCAGGCGGTTGGAGAGAAGGTGGCGGTCGAGATCGACGCGTCGGGGTCGATCCCGCTGGTCCGCCTCGATCCCGTCCAGTTCGAGCAGGTGGCGATCAATCTTGCGGTGAACGCCCGGGACGCGATGCCCGAGGGCGGACGTCTCGAGATCCGACTCGATGTTCCCTCGGCCGACGATCCTGCCGCGAACGCGGACGACCTGCCCGCCGGTCGATGGGTTCGCATCCGATTCATCGACTCGGGCGAGGGCATGCCGCCGGAGGTCCTCGACCGGATCTTCGAGCCGTTCTTCACCACCAAGGCGATCACCAAGGGGACCGGGCTCGGTCTGGCGATGGTCTACGGCATCGTGCAGTCGGCCCGTGGGCACATCGAGGTGAGCAGCCGCAAGGGCGCGGGCACGGAGTTCCGCATCTATCTGCCCGCCTTCGAGGGCGAGGAGGAGCCCGATGCCGATCACGAGGAGGTCGACCTGACTGGTCAGGGACGATCGGTCCTCGTGTGCGAAGACAACGACGCCAATCGCGAGTGGATCGTGTCGCTGCTCGAGGAGGTCGGATTCACGGTGCGAGCGGCCGCGAGCGGCGATGAGGGTCTGGCGATCGTGGAGCGAGACGGCTTCCGACCGGACCTTCTCGTCACCGATGTGATGATGCCGGGCATGACCGGTCCGGCGCTCGCGAAGCGCCTTGCCACCCGGGTGCCTTCGCTGCCCACCGTGATGATGTCCGGCTATGCGGCCGACACCCTCGAGCGGGAGGGCGTCGATCGCGCGAAGGTGACCTTCGTCGACAAGCCGGTCGGAGCGGAAGCCCTGCTCGAAGCCATCCGGACCGAGTTTGCTCGCGCGTCCTCGTCCTGACCCGGCTCGATGCGCGAGTGCCTCGGACGTTTCACAGGAGAACTCCGCGAGTCCGCCGCTTGGCGCTTCGGCCGCGGGCATCCTCGCCGCTATCGTGCCGGAGTGCCCGCCGATGGATCCCGATCGATGACGTTCGCTCGATGGTCGCGAGGTTTCCGTCGCCTCGCGGTGGCGTTCGGGGCGAGCGTCCTGATCGCCCTGAATGGTCACTCGACGACGCCTCGCGACCGGGACGACGACGCGCGCCGTGGCGAAGCCCTGGTGCCGCAGGTCCGGGCCCTGCTCGCGTCCAAGTGCTTCGCCTGCCACGGACCCGACGAGGCGACACGGCAATCGGGACTTCGACTCGACACGATCGAGGGCCAACGGTCGGATCTCGGCGACGGCTTCGTATCGATCGTGCCCGGCGACGCGGGGGCGAGCGAGGTGTTGGCGCGAGTGCTCGAAGAGGATCTCGAGCTGCGCATGCCGCCGCCAGAGGCCCATCCGCGCGGCCTTTCCGCCGATGAGATCGACCTGTTGCGACGGTGGATCGAGGCGGGCGCGCCGTGGGGCGAGCATTGGGCGTTTCTCCCGCCGTCTCCCGCGCGGGCGTCGCGACCACTTCACCAGACGGTCGACCTCGAGGTCGCCGAGCGACTTCATCTCGAAGGGCTCGAGCCGCACGGCCGCGCCGAGCCGGCCGCGCAGCTTCGCCGGGTGTCGCTCGATCTGGTCGGACTGCCGCCGAGCACCGCCGAAGTCGAGGCGTTCCTCGCCGATCCCTCCGACGCGTCGTACGAGGCCGCGGTCGAGCGACTGCTCGCCTCGCCTCGGTTTGGCGAGCGCTGGGCGCGATGGTGGCTCGATCTGGCCCGCTACGCCGACAGCAAGGGCTACGAGAAGGACGACGGGCGCACGGTGTGGCCGTACCGCGACTGGGTGATCCGCGCGTTCAACGAGGACATGCCGCTCGATCGGTTCGCGATGGAGCAGTTGGCCGGCGATCTGCTGCCGGACGCGACCGACGACAGCCGCCTCGCGACGAGCTTCCATCGCCAGACCATGAACAACGACGAGGGCGGGACCTCCGACGAGGAGTTCCGCGTGGCTGCGGTGGTCGATCGCGTGAACACCACCATGGAGGTCTTCCAGGGCCTCACCGCGGCGTGCGCCCAGTGCCACACCCACAAGTTCGATCCGATCACCCACGAGGAGTACTACCGGCTCTTCGCGATCTTCAATCAGACCGCCGACGCGGACACGCCCGACGAGAAGCCGACGCTCGCGATCAAGGTCGGTCTGGACTGGCTCGACGCGCCGCTGGAGCCGAAGGTGCCGGTGCTCGAGCGAATCGCCGAGGAGTCTCGGCGAGAGACGCGGATTCTCGCGGGCGGGAGCTTCCTTTCGCCCACGGAACTCGTCGAGCCGGGCGTGCCGGCGGTGCTGCTCGCCGGTCGCGACGAAGCGGCGATGCCGCGCGATCGTCGAGAGTTCGCGGCATTCCTCTTCGATGGGGAGAACCCGCTGACGGCGAGGGTCCTCGCGAACCGGATCTGGGCGGAGCTGTTCGGCGCAGGAATCGTCGAGACCGTCGAGGACTTCGGGATCCAGGGCGCACCGCCAAGTCATCCGGCGCTTCTCGACGCGCTCGCGGCGGCGCTGCGCGAGCAGGGGTGGAGCCTCAAGCGGCTTCTTCGCGAGATCGTGACGAGCGAGACCTACCGGCGAAGCAGCGAGGCGCACGAGGTCGCCGACGAAGTCGATCCGGAGCACCGCCTGCTCGCGCGGTTTCCGCGCCTGCGGCTCGAGGCCGAGGCGATCCGCGATTCGGCCCTGGCCGCGGGCGGGCTGCTCAGCGATCGCATGTTCGGGCCGCCGGTCTTTCCTCCGCAGCCCGACGGGGTGTGGACGGTGATCTACAGCGGAAGCACCTGGAACACGAGCGGCGGCGAGGACCGGCATCGCCGTGGGATCTACACCTACTGGCGACGCACCGTTCCCTATCCGGCGATGGCGACCTTCGATGCGCCGAGCCGCGAGGTGTGCGTTTCGCGGCGAAGCCGGACCAACACGCCGCTGCAGGCCCTCGTGACGCTCAACGATCCGGCCTTCGTCGAGTGTGCGCAAGGACTCGCGAGGCGAACGCTCGCGGTCGAGGGCGGCGACCTCGCGCGAATCGACTCGATGATGCTTCGGACCCTCGGTCGTCGGCCGACCGCCGCGGAAGCCGAGGAACTCCGCGCGCTCGTCGAGGATCTCTGGATCGACTGGTCGTCGCGTCCGCTCGATGCGCGTCGCTTCGCGGAGGATCCGATCGGTCCGCTTCCCGAGGGCCTCGATCCGGTCGAGGCGGCCGCCTGGACCTCCGCCGCCTCGGTCCTCCTCAACCTCGACGAGTTCCTGGTGAAGCCATGACCCGGACGAACCTCGCGCCTCCCATGACCGTCGAATCGCTCCCCGCCGCCCTTCGAGCCGACGCCGCATGACCGACGAACGTCGCGACTTCGACCCGCATCTCGATCCGAGCCGCCTCGACGCGGCGCGGGCCCTCACGCGACGCCACTTCTTCGGCCGCATCGGCAGCGGGGTGGGCATCGCCGCGATCGCGTCCATGCTCGGCGAGACTCCCGCCAACGCGATGAGTCACGCGCTCCGCGGCGAGCTTCCCGAAGGCGGCGTGGGCCCGACACCGCTCTCGCCTCGGTCGCCGCACTTTGCGCCGCGAGCGAAGCGGGTGATCTACCTGCACATGGCCGGCAGCCCGCCGCAGCAGGACCTCTGGGACCCCAAGCCGGAACTGCAGCGCCTCGACGGCCAGCCGTGCCCGCAGGAACTCCTCGATCGCGAGCGCTTCGCGTTCATCAAGGGCCATCCCAAGATGCTCGGTTCGCCCTATGCGTTCTCGCAGCACGGCGGATCGGGCGCGTGGGTGAGCGAGCTCCTCCCGCATCAGGCGAAGATCGTCGACGAGATCGCGATCGTGCGATCGGTGGTCACCGATCAGATCAACCACGCGCCGGCGGAGCTCTTCCTCTACACCGGTTCGCCGCGGCCGGGGCGTCCGTCGATGGGGTCGTGGTCGGTCTACGGGCTCGGCAGCGAGAACCGCGATCTGCCGGGCTTCGTGGTGCTGCTCTCGGGCGGCAAGAATCCCTCGGCTGGCAAGAGCGTCTGGGGCAGCGGCTTCCTGCCGACGGTCTATTCGGGCGTGCAGTGCCGCAGCGAGGGCGAGCCGGTGCTCTTCGCCAACGATCCGCCGGGCGTCGAGCGGACCGGCCGGCGACGGATGCTCGACAGCCTCGCGCGGCTCAATCGCCTTGCGCACGCCGAGCATGGCGACGCGGAGACGATCTCGCGGCTCGAGCAGTACGAACTCGCCTTCCGCATGCAGATGTCGGTGCCCGAGACCATGGATCTCTCCGGCGAGTCGAAGGAGACGCTCGAGCTGTACGGCGCCGATCCGAACGCGCCGAGCTTCGCGCGGAACTGCCTGCTCGCGAGGAGGCTGCTCGAGCGCGGCGTGCGCTTCGTGCAGCTCTTCGACCACGGCTGGGACGTGCACGGCACGAGCCCGACCGACGACATCGTCACGCAGCTTCCGAAGAAGTGCCGCGAGACCGATCAGGCCGCGGCGGCGCTCGTGCTCGACCTCAAGCGGCGCGGCATGCTCGACGACACGCTCGTGGTCTGGTCGGGCGAGTTCGGCCGCACCCCGATGAACGAGGAGCGGGACGGCTCGAAGTTCCTCGGCCGCGACCACCACCCGCACTCCTTCACGATCTGGATGGCTGGCGGCGGCGTGAAGCCCGGGCTCGTCCACGGCGAGACCGACGAGTTCGGCTACCGCGTGTCGCGCGATCCGGTGCACGTCCACGATCTGCAGGCGACGATCCTGCACCTGCTCGGCCTCGACCACAAGCAGCTGACCTTCCGGTTCCAGGGCCGCGACTTCCGGCTCACCGACGTGCACGG
>JBMSXH010000061.1:0-9486 GCA_049425445.1 Phycisphaerales bacterium
GGCCGACGACTTCGGGCCGAACACCGTGATCCTCGACGATGCCCAACCGGAGAACGTCGATCGTTCCGTGCTCTCCGTCAGGCCGGATCTGCGGGTCGTCAAGTGCCTGACGCGGATTCCGGGTCTCCACTGCCCGTTCGACATGGGGCTCTTCACGGCGGAGCAACTCGACCCCGAGGTCAACTTCACCTGCCTCGCCGAGGTCATCCTCGCCGCGGCGGATCGCAATCCAGACGCCTGCGTCGTCGGCGATCCCAGCGATGCGCAGATGGACGCTCTCGAGCAGGCGGCTCGACGCCGTGGCGTCGGGCCCGCGGAGTTCCTCAGTTTTCCGGGCATCGGCGCCATCGATCTGCGTCCTCGCAGGTGAGGCGGCCGGTCGCCGCTCCGGCCGCGGCGATCTCGGTTCCATCGCTCGCGCGGGCCTCGCCGCCCACTCGCCGGCGCTCAGGACGCCGTCACGCGAGTGAAGCGAACGCGAGGCTCGACCGCGTCCGAACGGCGCCGAGAGTCATCCTCCCGACGGCTCAGATCGGGTATCCCCAGTGCTCGAACGCGAAACGCCAACGCTCGGCGATGAGGCTCCGAATCGCCGAGTTCGGGGCATGCTCGCTCCGCTGGTATGCGGCCTGCTCGTCGATGTAGGCGTGGATCCTCCGCATCGCTTCGGGACTGCTCGGGATCCCGAGCGCCTCGTAGATTCCCCGTACCGCGCCCTTCGGATCCGTCTCCAGTTGCTCGAACCGCACCTCGTGAAGGTCCGACTCCGGAATCCTCCGGCGATCCTCGAGGTGTGCCCGCATGGTCCGCTCGTAGATCGAGAAGGTCGCCTCGGAGAAGTCGATCTCGTGCACGCGCTGCCATGAGAACTCGTTCAGCAGGTTCGACCACAGCCTCATCATCGATGGGTGGACCGAGTAGGGGTCGCGGACGATGTGGACGAACTTCGCGCGGGGGAAGACCTCCTTCAGGAAGGACATCCGCGCGGTGCTCGCGGGATTCTTGAAGAGCACCGTCTTGCCCCCGTGGGCGTACGCCATCTTGCGGGCGATGAAGCGATAGGCGTTCGCCAGGCGCTCGCGCCCGGGCGGGTCGAGTCCTTCCAGCAGCACGGACTGCCTGAAGTGCCGGTCGAGCTCTCGCGGGAAGTAGAAGCACTTGAGGACGCATCGGTCGCTCAACGCTCCGAGCGCGAACTCCTCCTCCTGCGGCGAATCGGCGTCGATGGCGACGTTGTCCATGCCTCGGGTCTTCGGCAGGAACCAGTTCATCACCGTGCGCCCAAGTCGCATCTTCGAGAGGCAGTCGAGCGGAAGGACCGCCTCGTCGAAGCTCATCCAGGCGAACTGCGGATCCCGGCTCAGGATGTTGTGCAGGTGGGTCGTCCCGCTGCGCCAGTGGCCGACGACGAACACCGGGCCGTGCTCGAGCGTCTGCGCCTCGATCGCCGCTCGGTGGGCGCGGTGCTCGAGGAACACCGGGGCGAGCCGCAGCGTCACGACGGCGGTGGCGAACAGCCGCGTGTGGAGCGACCGCAGGTCGTACGGCCAGTTGTCGAGGTAGTGCCGCCAGTACTGCCGGAATCCACACCCGTCGAGCGGATGGATGAGCCGCGGCAGGCCGCGCAGCGAGACCCTTCCGGAGATGGATTCGAGGTTGTTTGGAGAGTCGGCGCCGCCAGCGGCCATCAGTCCTGCACCTGGTTCGCCGCGGAGACGAGGTCGCGGCTTCGACGGCGATCGATCGGCCGGACGGCCATGCCTCGGGCATCCGTCTGGACCGGCGAGGGTACCGCGTCGGGCGATCGAATCGGCCTCGATGCGGTTCGACGGAAGCGGTGCCGAACGCAGCGGCCGCGGACGAACCGCCGTGGTCCCACTGGAAGTTGCGTGAAGACCGGGGCCGGCACGAGCCACGGGTCGAGTACCCCCGGAGCCCCTGCAAGCGAACGTTCACGCAGACTTCGTCGCGTGGTCGCCTTTCCTGCCTATCGGGTCGGCCATGGGGGCAGGCTGCCGTGCCGGCCCTCAACGGAGCTGACGGGGGAGGCGCCGGGAACGCGGTGCGGTCCAGCCCGCCGCGATCGCCGACGCCGCGGTTGGTAGTCTCGTTTCCATGCACGCCGTCTTCTGCGCTCCGCTTCGCTACACCCAAGGCCCCGACGCCACGCAACGCCTCGGTGCCGAGATCGTCGGGCTCGGTCTTTCGGGTCCGGCCCTGGTCGTCACCAGCCCGTCGCCCCGGAAACGGCTCGAACCGGTCTGGAAGGCGACGCTCGGCGACGCGGCGATTCCCTTTCAGGTGCACGGCTTCGCCGGCGAGTGCACCGACGCCGAGATCGCCCGGATCGTGCACGCGGCGCGCGAGTGTCGCGCCGCGCTCGTGATCGGCGCCGGCGGCGGCAAGGTGCTCGACGCGGCGCGGGCCGCGGCGGGCGAACTCGAGGTTCCCTTCATCAGCTGCCCGACGATCGCTTCGACCGACGCACCCTGCAGCGCGGTATCGGCGGTCTACGACGAGGAGGGACACTTCCTGCGGGCGCACCTGCTGCCGCGGAATCCCGATCTCGTGCTGGTCGACTCGCGGGTGATCATGCAGAGCCCGCCGCGCACGCTGGTGGCGGGCATGGGCGATGCGCTCAGCACCATGTTCGAGGCGCGAGCGTGTGTGCGTGCGGGCAAGCCGCACTTCCGCGGCGGATCGGCCACGCGGGCCGCGGTCGCCATGGCGGAGCTCTGCTACCGCACGCTTCTCGAGCACGGCGTTGCGGCGCTCGCCGACGCGAAGGCCGGTCGGTTGACGCCGGCGCTCGAGCACATCATCGAGGCGAACACGCTGCTCTCGGGCCTCGGGTTCGAGTCGGCGGGGCTGGCTGCGGCCCACGGCGTGCACAACGGGCTCACCGCCGCCCCGGGGGCGCACGAGTTCATGCATGGCGAGAAGGTCGCGTTCGGCACGCTGGCGCTCCTGATGCTCGAGGAGTCTCCGGACGCGATGATCGACGAGGTCCTCGGCTTCTGCGTCTCGGTGGGGCTGCCGGTCACGCTCGCCGAGATCGGATGCGGCGACCTCTCGAAGGAGATGCTTGCGAAGATCGCCGCCCGGGCGACGGCGCCAGGCGAGGTGACCCACAACGAGCCCTTCCCGGTCACCGCCGCGATGGTCGAACGCGCGATCGTCGCCGCAGACGAGCGGGGCAGGGCGTTCCTTGCGGGCACGTGATCGCCGACACGCAGCCCGCGGCGAGTGAAGAGATCCTCAAGATCGATCGTGGTCTGTCGGCGAAGGCGCGAGCCCCAAGGGGCGGGCTCGACCGTCGCCCTGTCTCGCGACCGTCAGCGTGGGCCGTTCGACTTGGTCTTCTCGAGTTCCAGCGCGATCGTGTGCTTGGGGGTCGAAGCGGCTTCCGGATTCAGACGTCGATGCCGAGTGAGACCGAACACGAGGCGCGATCCCGCAAGACGTTGGCGACCGCGCGGTCCCTCAGGTCGGCGCCCCGATCCGGGCTGCGCTGGCGATCCACGGGCGGTTCGACGAGTGCAGCAGGTCGCGCGGGCCTACGACCGCTTCGCGGTGGCGGCTCCGCCGGAACTGCCAAGATCGAGCAGCACGCCGATCACCACCAGCACCACGCCGCCGCCGCTCATCCCACCCATCGAGTTCATCGCGACCGCGTAGGCGAGCGTCGTGAACGGCATGAGAATGAACCCGAGCACCGGCCACAGCACGGTCTGATACGCCGCGCCGAGGTATCCCGTGAAGAGGAAGAGGACCGCGAGGACGAGCCGCGGGAAGAAGAGGCCAGCGAGCGCGATGAGACAGGGCATGGGGTGCTCCTCGGTCGGGGCGGCGGGTGAAGGGCCAGAGGGTAGTTCAATGCACCAGAGGTGGTGTGCAGTGACCATGCCGACGCGTGAGCGTCACCATCGAACCGAAGCAGGAGGGGAGCGCACCGAAGCCGTCGGCCCCCGCGAACGCTCGCCAGAGTCGCGCTGCCAGTCGTTCGTGGCGTTGTGCCGCTACGGGTCGCCGCATCCCCACGTCGCGACGTTGCCGACGCTCGCACCGCCGGCGAGATCGAAGAGGCCGCCCGCGACGAGCGAGGCCGAGTCGCCGTCGCCGATGACCGCCAGCGCGTCGACCCGCGGACCGGCAAAGGTGGCGCCGATGCCCTCGCCAAGCGCCGACCAGGTCGTGCCGTCCCACCGCGCGATGCGGCTCGCGGGCAGCCCGTCGGCGTTCGTGAACGAGCCGCCGGCGTAGAGCGCGGGTCCGGTGCCGTCGTCGAAGACCGAGAGCGACGTGACCGTGCCATCGACGCCGCCTGCCAGCGTCGACCAGGCGTTGCCGTTCCACTTCGCGATTCGATTCGCCGCCGCGCCGCCAGCAGTCGTGAAGGTGCCGCCGGCGAAGAGCGCCGGGCCGCTTCCATCGTCGAAGACGGCGAGCGCGTTGACCGTCGCACTGCCCGCGCCGCCGACGCCTTCACCGAGTGGGGACCACGTGGTTCCATCCCACTTGGCAATGCGCGAGGCGGGAGCGCCGCCGGCGTTGAAGAAGAACCCGCCGGCGTAGAGCGCGGGCCCGGTGCCGTCGTCGAAGACCGCCAGCGCGTTCACGATGCCGTCGGTCCCGCCGATGCCGCTCCACATGGAGCCATCCCACTTCGCGATCGAAGGTGCGGCCTCTCCGCCCGCGGTCGAGAAGCTGCCGCCGGCGTAGAGCGCCGGGCCGGCGCCGTCGTCGAAGACGCGAAGCGCGTTCACCTGCACAAAGCTCCCCACGAAGCCGCTTCCAAGCGGCGACCAGGCGTTGCCATCCCAGCGGGCGATCCGGTTCATCTCGACGCCGCCAGCGGCGGTGAAGGAGCCGCCGACATAGAGCTCGAGACCCGTGCCGTTGTCGAAGCTGCCGAAGCACCGCACGGCGTTGTTGACGCCGCCGCCAACCTCGGACCACGCGCTGCCGTCCCACTGCGCGATGCGGCCGACTGGCGTGCCGCCCGAGGCGGTGAATCCGCCGCCGGCAAAGAGCCTCGGGCCGTCGCCGAGGTCGATGACCTCGAATGCCCGCACCACCTGATTGACGCCCGGCACGCCGAGTTCGCCGTCCCAAGTGAACGCGCCGTCGCAACCGCTCGGGCACGTGCCCCACGCGGCGAGCAGGATCGAGAGGTCTGCGCCATCGACTTCGCCGTCGCCGGTCAGATCGGCGGGGCAGGGACCCTTCGCGGGACACGGTCCCCACTCGCCAAGGAGGATCGCGAGGTCCGTGCCGTCGACGGCGCCGGAGCCGTCGAGGTCGCCGGGGCATGCCTCTCGACCGCCGGCAAGAACGCTGATCGAGAAGGAACTCGCCGCCAACGCAGCGGCAGCGAAGACGTGACGGTGGCATCCCATGACTCGGCTCTCCTGAAGTGCCATGACGACGGAGTGGCGGCCGTGCGCGACTCCCGACGGTACCGGGCGGAGGGCTTGCGATTCAAGATGCCGGCGGGCGGATTCGATCGTCCCGGGTCTGCGGGGTGAAGCGGGGGGGATAGCCCTCCTCGGCTCAACGCAGCCGCACGATCGTGACGGCGGTGCAGGGATCGGCAAGGGCCTAGAGCTCGCAGCAATCCGACTCGCCGTCGCCCACCCTTGCAAATCACCAGTTCATGGGTGATCTGCAAGCGTGTCCGATCGCGAGGCGATGTCGATGAACAGGCGGTCGCGGTAGGACCATCCCGCGGCGACCCTGCCGGAACTTCCTCCGCATCCGGCGGAAGCGAATCGGACGGCGGTAGTCTCCCCGCCATGCGTGGCCCGTCGCTCGACCTCTCACGGCTTCGCGGCGCCATCGAGGCGCTCGCGGCGAAGTTGCCGCCCGGATCATCCGCCGAGATGACGATCATCGGCGGTGGGGCCGGCATGATGACGAACCTCCTTCCCGAGAATCGCGCCACGGTCGATCTCGACGTACTCGACTGCGAGCCCCCTGAGATCCTCGACCTCTGCTGCTATCACGCGCCGGCGGTCGCGGAGGCCCTCGGCATCAGCCCGGGCTGGTTCGACGCGACGCCGCTCACGATGCGGCACATGATGCTGCCGGGATGGCGTAATCGATGCGTGGATGTCGGAGCGTTCGGCCCGCTTCGTGTGAAGGCGATCGGACGGATCGATCTGATCTCGCTGAAGGTCATCGCAGGGCGCGAGCGTGATCTCCGTGATCTCGAGGCGATGTCGCCGACGGACACCGAACGGTTGCAGATCGAGGCTGCGCTGCCGGAGTTGCTGCGGCAGGGCGCCAATCCAGAGGTTGTCGAGCAGGCGCTCGCAAGGCTGCGGTCTGGTCTGGGAGACGGCTGATGGACGACGCGTCACGCGACCCATGGATCGAAGCACAACTCGATGCGATCGTGGCGGAGTGGCGCGATGCGGGCGTGGCGTACGGAGGTCCACCGCCGCCGGAGGGAGTGCAGCCGCCCGTCGATCTGGAGCGGCTCCTGATTCGATCGGTCGCATGGTCGGTGGAGATGCCGCGGCTCTTCAACACGACCGCGTCGTGGCTTCAGGAGTTTGGCGCAGTCGTCGCGCTCGGCCGACTGAGCCGCGTGGTCGCGGACGAACTTGCTCTGGACTTGCAGCCATTGCTCGGGGCGATGCTCGACACGGCGGAGTGGGGGCAGACGCCATGCCGGTTCGATGCGGTGGCGGTCAGGCTGCCACCGTCCGCCGAGCCGCGATCACCCTTCCGAGTCGTGCGGGAGCGACCTGCCCTCGTCGAGGAGTTCCGCCGCCGAACCGGTCTAATCGGTCGCCGCTGGCGGCTCTACATCGATGACGAGCCGCCCCGCCCCAAGGTGCTTCGCGCGCGGCGATGGATCATGGATCGCCATCCCGACTTCGCGATTCGTGAGCAGTTCAACGGCGACCTTCGCGCCTCGGTCCTCGCGTCGCTTTGGTTCGATGAGGGCGCCGGCGAGAGCGAGGCGGCGCTCGCCGCAGCCTGCGGCGGCGAGGTCGGCGAGGTCCGCGCGGCGGTGGCGGATCTCGAGGCGCGATCGATGATCGTTCGGCGCGAGACAGCGGGCTCGAAGCGATTCGCAGCGCTGGCGCCGACCCGCTCGGCGCCGCGGTCGTGACGGGAGTGAAGTCCGCCTGACTCTCGCAGACCGCCCTGGGCTTCTCGACCCGCCGGGAAAGACAACGCCCCGCCCGGCGAACCGGGCGGGGCGTGCGTTCTCGCGAAGAGACGGTTCGAGTCGCCGTTGCTCAGGCGCGTCGACGTCGACCGGCGAGCCCGGCCACCGCCATGACCGCCAGGACCCCGGGCGCCGGAACCGTTCCGACCTGGATGGACTGGTTGACCACGCTCTCGTACGCCCAGTCGACCAACGTGACCCGACGGGTCGGGCCGTCGAGCGTGAAGCGCATCCAACCGTAGTTGAAGTTCACGCCACCGCCGAATCCGAACCCGACGAAGCCGGTGCCGCTGGAGGGGAAGTTGCCTGCACCGCCCGGATCGGCGGCGTAGTTGTACAGCGTGATGTCGGCGTTGCTGCCCCCGCCGGTCGGGAACATGTTCAGCACCTCGGTGAGCGTGCCGATCGTGTCGCCGGACGCGAAGTTTCGGGCGACGAGCAGATTGCCCAACTGGACGAAGATCCCGGACCCGCTGTTGTTGGCCGAGACGAAACTGTAGTCGAGCGGCCCGCCGGACTCGTGGCCGAATCCCCACTGCTGACCCATGATGTCGATGGTCAGCGGGCCGGTGACGGAATCGGCGGTCTGATTGAGCACGCCGCTGTAGACGATGTCGGCCGAGGCGACGCCGGTGGCGGTCGCCATCGCGAGTACGCCGATCAATCCTGTCTTCATCACATCTCTCCTCTCAAGAGTACGGGGAACCGCCTTCCAACCGCGGAAGCCGGTAGACCGCCCAAAGTAGGTGCCCAACTGCGGACCTCGATGTCACCGATGACAAGATCTCGAAGAATTCTCGAATCGCCTGTCCCGAGGCATCCCCCGCCGCGGACCTCGGACCTCGGGACGCCAGTGGTTCGGATCGCCCGCGGAAGGGCGATGCCGGCGGCGCCCGAGGCCGGACCATCCGATTCCCCGGAACGGTCTGAGGCCCGATCAGACGCCGTCAGGGGCCGTTGGCGTCATCGATGACACCCCTCGCTCGTCTCCACGCACCTGCCGATCGGCCTTCCGCTACCTTGGATCTCCTGTGACGACGCCCCCGTTTCCATCGGACCTGCCCCGACCGGCCTCGGAGGCGCTGCCGCTCGTCGAGTCCGCCGTGCGACGCTGGCGGTCGGCCCTGGATGAGGCCGTTCGGGCGGTCCTGAAGCGAGAACCCACGGTTCGGGCGATCGCGGATCGCTTCGAGATCGGACGGGGGACGGCCTACAACCTCATCCGCCTGCTCCAGGCCGAGACGCTCCCAAGCCTGGTGGCGTTGCTGCCCGGCACCAAGGCTCGCGAGTCGGTGGTGATCCAGTGTCGAGCGAGCGGTTCGCCCGAGTCGCTGCAATCGGAACTCGAGGCCGCCGACGAGCACCTCAACGGCGTGCTCGAGCGATTCGGTCTGACTCGCGGCCGCATGGCGGCGCTCGTGGGCGACAACGTCGACGATGGCGAACTTCGCCGTCGTCTGCTGCAGGGGTTTCGCAGCCGGTTCGAAAGCGATCAACTCCTCATCGGCGCGGAGGCGTCGATGCTGGTCGCCGCGCAAGTCGCCGTCCCTTCGTCGGACGCCTTGCACGTCGACATTGCGGGAACCCAGATCCTCGCCGGAGTGCGGCGACTGAGGCCGGGGCCGCCGGTGGAGATCTACCACTCGTTCGGCGCCGGCGAAGAGGCGCTGCAGCAGTCGATGTCGGAAGGACTCGACAAACTGCACCTGACACGAGAGCACGCGGCGTCTGTACGCGGCTTCAACTATCTGATGACCGATCCGTCTTCCGATCGGGATCACGTGGCGATCGCGGCGTTTCTCGAGACGGTGGCCATGATCGGTCTCATGGACTCGGATCTCGAAGACGACTACGCGGAGGCCGCGTTGCCGATCCTGTTGCCGATTCGGCAACTGCGCTACGAGGTCTGGATCCATCGCAACGTGCGCCGTGGCGGTCCGCCGACGGCGCACCTCTACCCGGCTCGGGACAGTAACCCGAGGCAGTTTGACCGCCACAACCGTGCGCGTCTTCCGCTGCCGGCCGATCTCGAAATGGTCGAGAAGCCGTTCGCGGGCGACGGCCTCGATTCCGACCTTGCACGCCGCCACGCCGGCCTCATCGAGATGGCGTGTCGGCGCCTCGGCGCAGCGGTCGAGGATCTCGTCTGCTACCGCGTGCAACTGGCCTGCCCGCCGAACGGCAGCAAGGTCACCATCCGTTGGCCGCTGGCGCATCGCCCCGGCTGAGCCGCGGCGCCGGAGCGTCCCATCACATCATGCGCTGGATCGTGGATGGTCCGTGCGGGTGCCGTCCGCGGCCTC
>JBMSXH010000062.1:0-9240 GCA_049425445.1 Phycisphaerales bacterium
GCCCGGCCCGCTGGATCAGCCGGGCGATGCCCTTGGGCGAACCGATCTGGAAGACCTGCTCGACCGGCGTGAAGTCGACCCCGAGATCGAGGCTCGAGGTGCAGACCACGAGCGTGATCGATCCAGCCTTGACCGCCGCCTCGATGCGCTCGCGGGTCTCGAGATCGATCGACCCGTGATGCAGCGCAAGTCGCTCCGCCCACTCCGGGCGGGCCTTCAGGATCGCGGCGAACCAGAGTTCCGCCTGCGAGCGGGTGTTGGTGAAGAGCAGCGTCGGCACCGCCGGATCGAGCCGCGCGAGGAGGGGTTCGAGCATCGACAGCCCGAGGTGCCCGGCCCACGGCAGGCGGGTCGAGTCGGACGGCCGAATCGAATCGACGACGATCGGCCGAGGCATGTCGTCGCGCACGACGACCGGGGCTCGTCCCACGCCGACCGCGGCCTGCGCCGCCTCGTCGATGTTCGAGAGGGTCGCCGACAACGCCCAGGTGCGAAGGGTCGGCGAGAACCGCCGCAGCCGTGCGAGGGCCAGTTCCACCTGCACGCCGCGCTTGGACGCGAGGAGTTCGTGCCACTCGTCGACGATCACCGTTCGAAGCGAGGCGAACCGCGTGGCTGCGTCCGGCGACGCGAGCATCAGCGAGAGGGACTCCGGCGTGGTGACCAGGACATGAGGCAGCCTCGATCGCTGCCTGGCCCGCTCGTTCGCCGAGGTGTCGCCGGTGCGGCTGGCCACCTCGACGCCGGGAGCGATCGCCTCGGCCGCCTCTCGAAGCGCCTTCTCCGTGTCGCGGCTCACCGCGCGGAGCGGCGTGACGAGCAGCACCGTGAGCGACTTCGAAGGCGCTTCCGCCAGTTCGCCCAGCGCTGGAAGGAACGCCGCGAAGGTCTTGCCGGCACCCGTCGGAACGTGCACCAGCCCGCTCTCCCCGCGGGACTGGGCCTGCCAGGCGTGCTCCTGAAACGGATGGGGCATCCATCCCTTCGACGCGAACCACTCCCGCACCCGCGCGAGCGGGTCCGGAGTCGCCTGCGTGCCTGCTGCCCTTCGCACTCGCTTCGCCACGAGGCGATCCTACGTCGCGGCGAGGCCCGCCTCGCCCGCGGTGCGGCCCCTCCAACTCCGTCGACCGGTGACGTGCAGCCACCAGCTTCGCCACTGCACCGCGATCGAGAGGAGGATCGCCAATGGATGCCAGAGGACCGACGCGATGGGCTGCCGAAGCCGCGAGGCCAGCAGCGATCGTTGGAGCAGCGCCGTCGCGATCGCGGCGATCGCCAGGCCGATCGCCCAAGGCGAACGCCACGAGGGCACGAGCGCCGCACCGAGCAGGAACACCCACGGCATCACATGGCCGATCAGATGCAGGATCGTGACGAAGACGAGGAGCCCGATCGAACCGAGCCCCTCGAAGGCGTTCTTGGCGAAGCCGCGCCAGCAGGCCCCGAATCCCTCGTACATCCGGCAGGAGACGATCGACGTGCCGTCGAACAGATCGGTGCGACGCCCGTGACGTCGCAGGAGCCTCGGCAGGCGAATGCCGTCGTGCATCGAGTCGCGGAACGCGGCATGACCGCCGCAGGCGAGCCACGCCTCGCGGCGCACGAAGAGGTACTGGCCGCATCCCGCCGAGGCCGCCGGGTCGAGGGTGCGCTGCATGCGGCCCATCGGCAGGTAGCTGAACAGGATGAACCCGATCATCGGAATGAAGAGTCGCTCGCCGAAGGAGCCCATCTCCTGCCGCGGAAAGGTCGAAAGGAGATCGACGCCCTTCGCCTCGGCGGTCGCGACGACCGACTCGAGGCTCTGCGGCTCGAATCGAACGTCGGCGTCGGTGAAGAGCAGCCACTCCTTCGTCGCGGCGCGGCCCATGCGATCGCAGCCGTGCTGCTTGCCGTTCCAGCCCTCCGGCAACGGCACCGTCTCGACCGCCCGCACCCGCGCGTCCTCCGCGACCAGCGTGGCGAGGATCGAGCCGGTTCCGTCGGTGCTGCCGTCGTCATAGACGAGCACCTCGAGATCGATCGCCGCTCCGCCTTCGCCCGCGCCCGCCGAGCCGATCGCGCTCTCGACGCATGCGCGAAGGTTTCGCGACTCGTTTCGGGCCGGGATGCAGACCGCGACCGAACCGCCGCGGGACGCCGGCATCGCGGGCCGGTATCGGGCGAGGTTCCGGACGGTCATGACGAGCGAGATCATCGCGATGACCACCGCGATCGAGAGCAGGACGACGCTGGCGTCGACGCCCGACGACGCGGCCGTCGACAAGGCATCGCCGAACGTCCGCGCGGGGGCATCGTCGGTCACGGATGGAGCCTGGTTCGGTTCGAGTCTCACGATGCCCCTCCTGGGCCCGCCGCGTTCGTCGCAAGACCCCGACGGCTTCGTCCATCTCCATCGATCGCGCCGGATCGACCGGTCAGCCGAAGCCATGCGTCGTAGACCGGATGCACCGAGGTTCCCGCCCCGGCGAGCACCTCGAACCGATCCGGGTCGCGCGAGATCACGGCGTCGGCGAGGGAAGCCGCGCTTCGCCGCATCGAGTCCTGCATGGCCCGGTGCCAATCCGTCGTCGACGCGCGACGGTCCCGCGCCGTCGGCTCGCAGCGTTCCGCCCGCAGGAAGATCTCAGGCCGCTGATCGACCCAGAAGCCGTACTCGATCGCGAGGGCGACGACGTCGATCGACTCGAACGCGGCCGCGATCGACGCCGCGCCCGGTCGGATGGCGATCGGCGTGCGCACGTCGGCGAGCGAACCCTGCGGGGTGAGCATCAGCACTTCGCCTCGCCGCGATCCATCGCCCTGCATCCTCGGCAGCACGTAGTCGCGCATCGCCGCGAGGCTCGCCGGATCGTCGGGCTCGATCCCGAAGACCCCGATCGAACGGAAGAACCCGAACCGCTCGAGTTCACGGCGATGCATGGGCCCGGCGATCGGACGCTCGGGATAGAAGCGGTCCCACAGCAGGATGCCGACGATCGGGTCCCACCAGCTCGAGTGGGTCATCAGCACGATCGCCGGACGGTCCGCCGATTCGAGCGAGGAGAGGATCGCGGGCAACGCGGGATCGATCCGCACCGCGTGGAACCGCTTGCGAACCAGACGCCGCGCGTACCAACGAATGCCTCGGCCGACTCGATGGTTCGGCTTGGCGGGCAGCAGCAGTTCGCGAGACGCATCCACCTTCAGGCGATCCCCACGCACGCGGCCGCATCGCGGCCACGACTCAGGCTCCGACCATCGCAGACACCCGCGCCGCCGAGAGTCCGAAGTCCTCCGAGGCCGCCCAGGCGGCGGTGACTCCGCTCATCATGACCATCGGCGTACCCGGGCCCGGATTGACGCTGCCTCCCGCGAGGTAGAGGTTCCGATAGACGCGACTTCGATTGCGCGGCTTGAAGCCCCCATGCAGTCGACCGTGGGAGGCGAGCCCGTAGATCGCACCGCCCTCGGCGTTGTACATGCGATCGATCCCCGCTGGCGTGAGCGAGCGCTCGACGCGAATGTGCCGGTCGAGATCGGGCATGCCGTTGCGGCGCAGCTTCTCGAGGATGACCGGCCGGTACTGCTCGAGCAGGCCGCCCGGGCCGTCCCAACGCTGTCCAGGCCTCGTGTAGGGCGTGTGCACGAGCACGTAGAGCGACTCGCATCCGGCCGGAGCCTGATCGGGATCGGTCCGGCTCGGCACGCAGAGATAGAGCGTCGGATCCGCCGCGGGCACGCCGCGACGATAGATGTCGTCGAACTCCGAGCGAGAGTCGCTGCTGAAGAGGAAGTTGTGATGGCTGAGGTGGTCGTACTGCCGGTCGAGGCCGAGATAGAGGACCACTCCGCTGCAGGCCGGTTCATACTTCGACGCGATGCGACGCTGCTCGGCGAGATCGGCCTCCTCGCCCCGGAGATCCCGGTAGGTCCGCTGCACGTCGCAGTTGCTGACGATCAGATCCGCATCGATGACGGTGCCGTCCTCGAGCTCGACGCCGGTCGCCTTGGCTCCCTCGACGAGGATCCGCCGCACGCCGACGCCGGTCCGGACCTCGACCGACTCCTCACCGAGGATCCGGGCGAGCGATCCCGCGATCTCGCGGGTCCCGCCCATCGAGTACCAGCAGCCCTCGTCGACCTGCGCGGCGGCGATCAGCGAGAGGATCGCCGGTGCGAGGAACGGGCTCGAGCCCACGTACTGCAGGAAGTGCTCCGAGAGCTGCGCCAGATGCGGCTCGCGGAGATGCTTGTGCAGCGTCGCCGCCATCGTCGAGTGGATCCGCATCGCCATCACATCGCCGAGCAGCCCCGGCTCGCGGGTCGGCGGCGTGCGGACGAGATCGCCGATGCCCCCGAGGTCCTTGTAGAAGAAGACCTTCTCCGAGAGGCGGTACATCCGACGGCTGTACTCGATGAACCTCGCCCATCCATCACCAGCGCCCGTGCCCGGGAACTGCCGGTTCATCGCCTGGCGCATCGTGTCGACGTCCTCGCGGAGGTCGATCACCGTGCCGTCCTCGAAGAGGCATCGCCACTGCGGATCGAGCCTGACGAGATCGACGTAGTCCTCGGGCTTGCGGCCGCTCCGCGCGATGATGCCTCGGACCACCGAGGGAATCGTCAGGATCGTCGGCCCCATGTCGAAGCGATAGCCGTCCTGCTCGAGGACGTTCATCTTGCCTCCGAGATGGCGGTTGCGCTCGACGAGCACCACTTCCGCGCCACGGGTGTTCAACTCGACCGCGGCCGCCAGTCCGGCGAGGCCACCTCCGATCACGACTGCGCGGGGCTTCATCTCGATTCGCTCCAAGGGTGCTCATGGGCCGCCGCAAGCGGCCGTGGTTCGTGGGAACGAGCGTCGCGCGGCAAGGCGTCGACGGGTGCCGGATCCTGTTGCGGCCGATGGCTCGGAACCGCCACCCCGCGACCGCCCGACGAGACCAGACGGCGCATCCAGCGCAGCGGGGTCGGTCCAGGCGTCTCCGGCGGAACGCGGACGTGCCGCGAGGTGGTCGAACAGGTGACCGAGCGGGTCAGCGCGAGCAGGCCCGCGCGACCGCGGCTCGTGCCCCATCCGCTGCGTCGGTGACCGCCGATGGAGACCGCCGGATGGGCGGTCGGCAGCAGGCAGTCGTTGATGGTGACGGTGGCCGCGCGAAGTCGGTGGAACCACGGAGCGATCGAACGCGGCCGACGCGTGAAGACCGACGTCGCCAGATGCTGGTCGATTCGTTCGTGGATGGAGAGGGCCTGCTCGACCGACGCCACCTCGACCACGGCCACCGCCGGTCCGAAGTGGTCGCCTTCGACGAGCGGGGAATCCGGATCGGCGTGCACGACCGCGACGGGCCGCATCCACGCGCCGCGGGGCGGCTCGATGGCGCCTGAAAGCGTCCGGCCACCTTGCGCGAGCGAATCCGAGACGAGCGACCAGACCCGCAAGGCCGCGCCCTCGTCGATCAGTCGCCGAGGTCGCGCCGCCGACGCGAGCGGCGCGAGGGCCGCGAGAAAGCCGGCCATCGCCGGACGCTCCACCAGGATTCGTCTCGGTGCCATGCACGTCTGACCGGCGTTCATCTCGACCGCCTGCCAGAGGACCCGTGCCGCGAGCCGCGGGTCGGCATCGGCCAGCACCAGCGCCGAGTCGCGACCGGAAAGCTCCAGCGTGGTCGGCGTGAGGGATCGCGCGGCGGCGGCGGCGATTTCGCGGCCGACCTGCGTCGAGCCCGTGAACACCACATGGTCGAAGCGCTCGGTCTCGAGCAGCACGCGACCCGCCTCGCGGGACGCCTCGACCCACGAGAGCGAGCCATCGGGGAGCCCCGCCGCCACCGCAAGGTCGAGCAGCCGACGCTGCGAGCGGGGCGATCGCTCGGAGGGCTTCACCACCACGCGATTGCCGGCCGCGATCGCCTGCACGAGTTGGATGCCGAGCAACTGCAGCGGATAGTTCCACGTCGCGATGATCGCCACGCGGCCTACCGGCACTCGAACCTCCCAGTGACGCTGGCCGAGCAGCCACCATGGCCGTCCGGGGACCGGACGTGGGCGGAGCAGATCCGCCAGCTCCCGACGATGCCAGCGGATCGCCGCCCGCAGCGGAAGCAGTTCCGCCGCCACGACCTCATGCTCGGGCTTGCCAAGCTCCATCGACACCAACTCGACGAGCGTCGACGCGTCGGCGGCGATCATCCGATCGAAACGGTCGAGCCATCGTCGGCGTGACTCGAGCGAAGCGGTCGGTGCGGACATCGGGGGCGGGTTCCGGGTTTCTGCTCGGGATCCGGTCGACACTCGCCGTGCAGATCGGGGCGTTCGGTCGCCACGCCGGAAAGGGCGAGGCGCTGCGTGAGTATAAAGGCGACCTCGAGAGCGCCGAACTTCGCCGGTCGATGCGACCGGATTCGAGCCGCCACGGACGAATCCCCCGCCATGCCACCCACGAAGCCGCCGACGATGATCGCGACGCCCAGGCCCGGATCCGACACAGTCGCCTCACACTCGCCCCGCGTGGCCGTGGTCGGCGCCGGCCCCGGCGGCTTGGCGGCGGCGATGCTGCTCGCGGCTCAGGGCGCCGACGTCGAGGTGTTCGAACGTCAGGAGGTCGTGGGTGGACGCACTCGACGCCTCGAGGAGGGTCCCTACCGCTTCGACTGCGGACCCACCTTCTTCATGATGCCCTACGTGCTCGAGGAGATCTTCGCGGCGACGGGGGCCTCGCTCGCGGATCGGGTGCAGCTCGAGCGGCTCGACCCGATGTACCGGCTGGTGCTCGGTCGCCCCGAGGGCGAGGACATCGTGCTCGACGCGACCGCCGACGTGCCCGAGATGGCTCGTCGACTCGCCGCCATCGAGCCTGCGGACGGCCCCGCCTTCGAGCGCTTCGTCCGCGACAACCGCCGCAAGCTCGAGTTGATGACGCCGCTGCTGCGACGTCCGATCCGGTCCCTGCTGGACCTGATCTCGCTCGATGCGATCAAGGCCGGCCCCACGATCCGACCGGGCGAGAGCCTGTGGCGGCATCTCGGGCGGTACTTCCGGCACCCTCAGGTGCGGCTCGCCATGAGCTTCCAGAGCAAGTATCTCGGGATGAGCCCCTACGAGTGCCCGAGCCTCTTCTCGATCCTGCCGTTCATCGAGTACGAGTACGGCATCTGGCATCCGATCGGCGGATGCAACGCCCTGGTGCGGGCGATGGCCGATCGCGTCGAGGAACTCGGCGGACGAGTCCGCACCGCGACGCCGGTCTCCGAGGTGGTCTTCGAGGGACGCAAGGTCCGCGGCGTGCGCTGCGGCGACGAACTCCATCGCTTCGACCATGTCGTCCTCAACGCCGATGCGGGATGGGCGCTCAAGAACCTGGTGCCCGCCCAGTTCCGACCCAAGTGGGATGACCGCCGCATCGACTCGATGCGGTACTCCTGCAGCACGTTCATGCTCTACCTCGGCCTCGAGGGCGAGGTGGACCTGCCGCACCACACGATTCGCACCTCGAAGACCTACGAGACGAATCTCGCCGACATCGCGACCCACGGGCGGTTGAGCGAGGATCCGTCGTTCTACATCTGCAATCCCTCGCGGATCGACTCGACGCTCGCGCCGCGCGGCCACTCGAGCCTCTACGTGCTCGTGCCCACGCCGAACGGGCAGGCCTCGATCGACTGGTCGCAGGCGACGCCGGCCTACCGCGAGAAGACTCTCGACCTGGTGTCGAAGCTCGCGGGCATTCCCGATCTCCGCTCGAGGATCCGCGCCATCCGCACCGTGACGCCCGAGACCTGGCGAAGCGAAGGCATCCACTTCGGCGCCACGTTCAACATGGCGCACTCGCTGCCGCAGATGCTGCATCGGCGACCGCCCCACCGCATGCCGGGCGTCGACGGACTGTGGCTCGTCGGCGGAGGCACCCACCCCGGCTCGGGGCTCCCGGTCATCTTCCTCTCCTCGCAGATCACCTCGAAGCTGCTCTGCGCCGAGGAGGGGCTTGGTGATCCGACGCTGCCGCGCCCCGTCGCGCCGGATCCCGCCCGAGACCCCACACGGCCGGCTGAACTTGCCGGCCAGGCCTGAGCCGGCGACATCCGACCGCGTCGCACAGGGGCGATCTCCCGCCCGTTCCCGAGCAGCACTTGGACGACCGACGCAGGTCGCCTTGCGTGGTCGCCTGTCGAACTGGCGGTGCAGCCCGATCGTTCGGGGAGTCGCCGCGATCGGACGGTTCTGCTCCAATGTCGCTCTCGAGCAGGAAGACTCCGATGACCAGCCACGCCGATCCCAGCCTCACCTACGGCCGCTACCTCAAGGTTCCGGAACTGCTCTCGCTGCAGCAGCCTCGCTCGGACGGTCCCGAGCACGACGAGATGCTCTTCATCGTCATCCACCAGGTCTACGAGTTGTGGTTCAAGCAGTTGCTCTGGGAGGGCGACCACCTCGCGACACGGCTCAGCTTGGGCGACCGCCCATCCGCCGGAGCGACGCTGAGACGAATGCTGACCATTCTCAAGACCATGGTCGCCCAAGTCGACGTGCTCGAGACCATGACGCCCGTCTCGTTCCAGTCGTTTCGAACGCGGCTCGAATCCGCAAGCGGCTTCCAATCGGCCCAGTTTCGCGAGTGGGAGTTCCTGCTGGGCCTGAAGCGTCCGAAGGTGATCGAGCACTACCCGGAGGGATCCGCGGAGCGAGCGACGCTCCAGGCGAGGTTCGAAGCGCCATCGCTGTGGGACGCGTTCACGAGATTCCTCGCGCACTCGGGTGTCTCGGTTCCCGCCGCCCTGCTCGATCGAGACGTCTCCACGCCGGTCGAGCCGTGCCCGGAGTTTCATCAGGCGCTGATCGGGGTCTATCGGGAGTCGCCGGACCTGCGGGTGATCTGCGAGCTGCTCGTCGATCTCGATGAAGGCATGCAGGAGTGGCGGTATCGCCACGTCAAGATGGTCGAACGGACGATCGGCATGCGGGCGGGAACGGGCGGTTCGGCCGGCGTGGGCTATCTGCAGCGCACGCTCTTCCAGCCCGTGTTTCCCGATCTCTGGGCGATCCGTTCGGCCCTTTGAGTCGGCACGATTCGTCGCGCTACGGGACCGCTCCGGGCGACCGGTGCGGCCTTGGGGGGACTCAGCCCTCGCCGCGGCCGTCGATCACCTCGATGCGTCCCGTCTGCAGATTCCACTTGACGGCCGCTGCGCGCCCCGGTCCGGGGGTGCCGCGGGGCATGATCGAGACGCTCCGCCCCGGCCGCGCGGAGCGCGG
>JBMSXH010000063.1:0-9145 GCA_049425445.1 Phycisphaerales bacterium
CCTCGTCGCGATCGGTGAAGCTCATCTCGAGGTCGATCTGGCTGAACTCCGCCTGGCGATCGGCGCGGGGGTCCTCGTCGCGAAGGCATCGGCAGATCTGCAGGTAGCGATCGCATCCGGCGACCATCAGGATCTGCTTGAAGAGCTGCGGGCTCTGCGGCAGGGCGTAGAACTCGCCCGCGTGCAGCCGCGAGGGCACCACGAAGTCGCGTGCACCCTCGGGCGTCGATCGGATCAGCAGCGGCGTCTCGACCTCGAGGAAGCCCCGGTCGTGGAAGTACTCGCGGGCGATCCGCGTGACCTTGGAGCGAAGCCCGAGGATCGCCTGCATGCGGGGGCGGCGCAGATCGAGGTGTCGGTGGCGCAGGCGCACCTCCTCGTCCATCTTCTCGGCCTCGGCGTCGTCGGGCAGGATCGGCGGATGCTCGGCCCGATTGAGGATCTCGAGTCCGCTCGCGGCGAGTTCGATCGCGCCGGTCGCGAGCTTGGGATTGGCGCCGCCGGCCCGCATGCGGACCACGCCTCGCACCGCCACCACGTCCTCGCGACGCAGGCTGCGGGCGGCGGTCATCAACTCGCTCTCGCCGCTCGGCGTCGCCTCGAACACCGCCTGGGTGACGCCGTCCCGATCGCGAACATCGACGAAGACCAGTCCCTTGCCCTGGTCGCGGGTCACGTCGACCCAGCCGTTGAGGACGACCTCCTCGCCGACATGGCTCTCGCGAAGTTGGCCGCAGCGGTGGGTGCGTCTGGACATCGATCGTCGCTCCAGGAAATGGCGGAAGGCGAGAGGATATCGACGGCGTGGCGGATCACGAGGCGATTGGGACCGGCGGTATGCTCCGGGAGATCGAGAAACGAGCGAGGATCGCGCGATCCCGTTTCCCGATCGGCGAGGAGCGCGACGCTTGGAACGCAGCCCGGCTTCCGACTCGACCGATGGCCCGGCGAAGGCGCCGATCCTCTTCACCGCCTTCGAGCCAAGCGGCGACGCGCACGCGGCCCCGGTGATTCGAGCCCTGCTCGAGCGCGATCCCGATCGACGGATCTACGCGTGGGGCGGCCCGCGAATGGCCGAGGCTGGCGCCGAGGTCGTCGAGCAGACGGCCGGAGATGGGGTGATCGCCTTGCCGAGCCTCTCGCGGATCGGCGCGTTCTTCGGCGAACTCAAGCGGGTCGAGACCTTCGCGGCGAGGAATCGCGTGGCACTTCACGTGCCGGTCGACTCGCCGGCCGCGAACACGCCCATCGCGAGACGGCTGCGCCGTGGCGGAGCCAGAGTCGTCCATCTCGTGGCGCCGCAGTACTGGGCGTGGGGCCCGTGGCGAAGGAAGAAGCTGCAACGAATCACCGATCTCGTGCTCTGCCTGCTTCCCTTCGAGGAACGGTGGTTCCGCGAACGGGGGATTCCCGCGAAGTTCGTGGGCCACCCCGTCATCAATCGCGAACTCGATCGGGTCGATCTCGAGGAGCGGGCCCGTGGGCTTCCGCGCGGCCGGCCTCGAATCCTCATGCTGCCGGGCAGCCGCAGCAGCGAGATCCGCAAGAACCTCGCGCTCCTCATGCGGGTCTTCGCCGACCTGCAGGCGCTGCACCACGGACTCGGTGGCCTGATCGTCGCCGCCAGCCCGGAGATCGCCGCCACCATCCGGGCGAAGTTCCCGTCGCTGCCCACGGGCCTGCACGTCGTCGGCGGCGATGCGAAGAACACCGGCCCTTCGATCCTCGACGCGGCGGTCCATTGGTGCGACGTCGCCCTGACCGTCTCGGGCACCGTCAGCCTCGACGTCGCTCGACAGGCGAAGCCGATGGTCGGCGTCTACCGCACGGGGCTTCTCGACGTCCTCGGCGCCAAGGTGATGCTCACGATTCCCGATCGCCTGCTGCCCAACATCCTCGCGGGGGAGCGGATCGTGCCGGAGTTCGTCCCGTACTGGGGCGGGCCTGCGCCGATCGTCGAGGCGGTCGAGAACTTCCTCAAGGACTCCCGCCGCGCTGCGGAGACCACCCAGGCGCTCAAGCGCGTGCTCACGCAGTTCCGCGGGCACGACTTCGCGAGCGAGTCCGCGGAGGCGATCCTCGAACTGCTCGGGCGGACGGCCCGACCGACCTGACGAGGGGGGCTCGCCAGGTCGATCGGGACCATCGCTCGATCACTTCACGTCGCGGCCTTCGACCACGTCGGTCACCGTGGGATAGGCGTGGCCCTTCATCTGGCCGGACTTCAGGCGACGCATGTAGTCGTGGTACGACCGCATCGCGATCGGCCCGAAGATCAGCATGATCGGGATGTTCGCCCAGAGCATGACCCCCGTGCCGAGGGCGGTGAGTCCGTCGAGCTGCGCATCGGTCGCGATGAGGCCCGGAATCGTCGAGACCAGGATCGCGAGGCAGTAGACGAGCTTGTACGGCACGACGGCCCACCGACCGAAGAGGAAGTCGGTCGCCTGCTCGCCGTAGTAGCTCCACGAGATGATCGTCGAGATCGCGAAGAGCCACGAGGCGAGCGTGACGACCCACATTCCCATGCCGGGGATGGCGCGATCGAAGGCGTAGCCCGTGAGCGAGCTTCCCGCGAGATCGAGATGGACGCCGGGGCCTTCGAGGATCGGCGCCGTCTCCGACTTGTAGGGAGTCCAATCGATGAGCAGGCCATCGCCCGCGCCTGGCACCACGGTGCCGAGCAGCTTGTGCAGGTCGCGGCCGGTGTTGGGGTCGAGTTCACCCCGGACGATCACGAAGAGTCCGTCGTTGGCCCGCCACACGTTGCTGACGCTCGCCTCCTCGGAGGACTTCGCCGGCAGCGCGGTGGTGGCGGGGACCCACTCGCCCGCGATCGCATTGCCGTCCGCATCGCGAGCCTGCACGATGCCCGGAGTCTCCGGGAACTCCGCGGCGGCGGAGCGGTTCCACGAGCCGGCGCTGATCACGACGAGTGCGGTGATCGTGCAGACGACGAGGGTGTCGATGAACGGCTCGAGCCCGGCGACCACGCCTTCGCGAACCGGCTCGTTGGTCTTCGCGGCGCTGTGCGCGATCGGGGCGGAGCCCTGTCCGGCTTCGTTGGAGAAGAGGGCTCGCTTCATGCCCCACAGGAACGCGTAGCCGAAGGTGCCGCCGAGGAATGCGCCCTCGGGGCTTGCGTTCTCGCCGCCGAGGAACGGCGGCAGGCCGCTGACGACGATGAGCCGCAGCATCCCGGGGATGTTCTGGATCTCGAGCACCAGCACCGCGAGGGCGCCGAGCAGGTACAGCCCGCACATGAACGGCACGAGCCGCCCGGTCACTGCGCCGATCCGCTTGATGCCGCCGATGATCACCGCCCCGACGATGAGGGTCAGGATGATGCCGACGAGGATCGGCGGCATCGCGGGCACATAGGTCTGGGTGATCTTGGCGACGTTCCACGCCTGGAACATGTTGCCGCCGGTGATCGTCGAGATCATCACGGTCACGCAGAAGATCGCCCCGAGGAGCCACCCCAGCGGCGCGAGTCCCGGCGAGATCGCGGCGAATCCTCGCTTGCAGACGTACATCGGTCCGCCCCGCGGATTCTCGGGGTCGGTCGTGTCGCGGAAGAGCATGGACTGCGTGACCTCGGTGAGCTTGAGGGCCATGCCCACCACCCCGACCACCCACATCCAGAACACCGCGCCCGGTCCGCCGAGCGAGACCGCCACCGCGACGCCGGCGATGTTGCCGAGGCCCACCGTGCCCGAGAGCGCCGTGGACAGGGCCTGGAAGTGGTTGATCGCGCCCGGATCGTCCTTGGAGTCGTATCGCCCGCGGATGACCGCGAACCCGTGGGTGAGGGCGCGGTACTGCGAGAAGCCGCTCCAGAGAGTGAAGAGGATGCCGACCCCGAGCACGGTGTAGAGCACCGCGTCGTGCCAGAGGACGGTGTTCACCGCATCGAGCGCTGCATTGAAGGCTTCCATCGGCTCAGAGGCTCCTCGAGGACTGGATGCGCGCGATCTGCCGCCGGCGATCGACGAGACGTGCCGGCGTGACGCGACGGAGGGACATGCGTGGGAGACGGATCGGAGAGGCTCGGCGAAGGCAGGATTCGACTTCGCATCGACACATGCAGGCCGAGCTCCTCGGGGATCGTCCGCGGCGGCGATCGCCCGCCCGCGAGGCGGCGACTATACCGATCGGCGCCGGAGGGGCCGGTTGGTCGCTCCCTGTCGAATGGATCGCGAGCCGATCGATACCATCCGTCGATGCGAGCGTTCCGAATCCGGACCGACATCGAGCGGGAGTCGGTCGGCGAGTTCCGACTGCCTCTTGGTGTCCACGCCGCCGGCCTTCCGAGGCCGGCGGAGGGCTTCGTCGTCAACTTCCGGGAAGGCGAGGAAGAGGAGCCGGACACCTACGTCTTCGAGGCGACCATCTCCCACGACCGCCTGCGGCCGCTGCTTCGGGAGGCGCTCGACCTGCTGCCGGGCGAGGTTCGGGGCATCCTCGAGATCGAATCGCTCGATGCCTACCGGAGCCTCGACGTGCATCTCGGCGTCGAGCCGATCGACCGAGACGACTTCCTCGCCGACTTCGCGGAGTTCGAACCGGTCATTCTCGAGGACGTCTCGATCGGGGTCGGCGCGAACGCCGACGAACCCTTCGTCGAGGTCTTCCTCGATGCCTGGAAGACCCTGACCATCGAGGTCCCGATCGAGCTGAAGAGCCGGGTCGAAGCGATGCTCGAGCGGCATGGGCTCTCGGAGGTCCCGGAGACCTGGCCTGCGGATCCGGACGGATCGCTCTACGCGGGCGCGACGGTGCGTCCGGTGCTTCTGGTCGAGGATTCCCAGGATCCGAACATCGACGAGGTCTCGCTGCAGCTCCGCGAACGCTGGGCGCTCGAACTCGACGTGGATCCCCAGCGGAACCTCGACGAGCAGGGGGTGGAACTCGGACTCACGCTCTGGCATGCCATCGTCATGGTGGTCGCCGCCGATCCCGCCACCGAGAGCGGGGCGTACGTGGATGTCTGGGCGACCGCCGGGAGCCTCGCCGAGATGGAGGAGCTCATCGACGAGGCGCTCGATGCGCAGGACGAGTGGATCTTCGACGGCATCTACTCGGTCGAGCGGGTCGCCTTCGACGAGCGGCCGGAGGAACTGTCGGATCTGCCCATGCGCCGCACGTCGAGCGGCATCCATCTCGTGACGCTCGATCGCTGGAGCGACGGCGACGGCGGGGAGCCTTCGAGCGAGCGAGAACCGCCGGCCCGCTGAGCCGGTTCCGCGACCGATCCACCCTTCGAGGAGCCACGGACCTTGCAACGCCCCGAGTGGTACGCCGACGGCCTCGCCTTCTCCTGCTCGCAGTGCGGCAACTGCTGCACCGGCCCGCCGGGTGCGGTGTGGTTCTCGCTCGAGGAGGAGCGGGCGATGGCGGAGCATCTGGGCCTCTCCATCGAGGCGTTCCGGAGCCGCTACACCCGCAAGCTCGGCAAGGGACGATCGCTCGAGGAGCACGTGACCGAGCACGGGCACGACTGCATCTTCCTCGACCGCGAACGGTTTCCCGGAAAGGCCGTGTGCTCGATCTACGAGGTGCGGCCGCTCCAGTGCCGAACCTGGCCATGGTGGCCGGAGAACCTCTCGAGTCGACGGGCCTGGGAGTCCACCAAGAAGCGGGTGCCGTGCCTGGGCATGGGCGAAGGCAAGATGCACGGCTATCAGCAGATTCGAATCGTGCGCGATCAGCAGGCCGCGTGCCCGGATCCGGCGTGGTGACCGTCGACGCGACGGCGGCGGAACTCGCGGAGTCGTGGCGGCGCGCAGTTCGCGATCCGCCGATCGACGCCGCGATCCGGGCCGTACACCACCGTGTGGAGCAGGAAGTCGCGGCGCGGCGTCCCCTCTGCCTCGCGAGCGGAAACTGCTGTCGCTTCGAGGCGTTCGGCCATCGGCTCATGGTGGTGGGGCTCGAGGCGGCGTGGACGCTGGCGCAGCCCGAGGTTCCGCGGCTCTCGCTGCCGCAGATCGACGAGGCCCGTCGGGACGGGCGATGCCCCCTTCTCGATCCTCGCGAGGGACGCCTCTGCGGCATCCGCGACGCACGGCCGATGCCGTGCCGGACCTTCTTCTGCGACCGCGCCGCGACCTCGTGGCAGCAGGATCTGCACGAGTCGTGCCTCGCCGAACTCAAGGCCCTGCACGATCGTCACGCGGTGCCGTACCGATATCTCGAGTGGCGCGACGCGTTGGCGATGCTCTCGGCCTGAGCGGCGTCAGCTCACGCTGAGGGTGGGCTGGATGTAGCGGCCCTGCATGCTGGCGATCGAGATGCGGCTCGCGACGCTTCGGCAGAGGTCGTCGATCGAGGGACCGATCGAGTTCGGGCCCTCCCAGTTCGCCAGCGGCGTCCCGAGATCGCAGTGCTCGCGAAGCGAGGAGGTGATCGGGATCGCGCCGAGGAACGGGATGTTCATCGTCTGCGCCATCACCTCGGCGCCGCCGCGGCCGAAGAGGTCGTACTCCTTGCCGTCGTCGCCGACGAACCAGCTCATGTTCTCGACGACGCCGAGCACCTCGATGCCGAGCTGCTCGAACATCCGCACCGCGCGGCGGCAGTCGTCCTGTGCAACCCGCTGCGGCGTGCAGACCACGACCGCACCGGTGAGAGGCAGCAGCTGGGCCATCGTCAGCGAGACGTCGCCGGTGCCGGGCGGCAGGTCGATCACGAGATAGTCGAGCGGACCCCATTCGGTCTGCGTCGCGAGCTGCTTGAAGGCGCCGTGGGCCATCGGGCCGCGCCAGATCAGCGGCTTCTCGGGATCGACGAGCTTGCCGATCGTCATCGCCTTCACGCCATGCACGTCGAACGGGATCAGCATGTTGCCCTGCGCCTGGGTGGGCAGGTCGGCGAGGCCGAGCATGGTCGGCGCGCTCGGGCCGTAGATGTCGGCATCGAGGATGCCGACCTTCGCGCCGAGTCGCGCGAGGCCCACCGCGAGCAGGGTGGAGACGGTCGACTTGCCCACGCCGCCCTTGCCCGCGCCGACCGCGATGATCTGGCGGACGTTGGGAAGCGGACTCGCCTTGCCGTGGGTCTTCTCGTTCGGACGCCGCACGTCGGCGGTGAACTCGAGGGCGATCTCCGGAATCGCGTGCCCGTGCTCGGCGGCCTTGCGGCGAATGGCCTCCTCGACGTCGGCGCGGATGCGGTCCTTCATGGGGCACGCCGGAGTCGTGAGTTCGACGGTGACGTCCACCCGATCGCCTTCGATCTCGATCCGCTTCACCATGCCGAGGGTGACGAGATCCTTGTGGAGGTCCGGATCCTCGACGGTTCTCAGGGCATCCTCGACCTCATCACGTCGCAGCGGCATGCGGTGGACTCCTCTCCTGGGCTGGCATCGCGGTCCGAACTACGCGGATCTTCGGGCCTGACTTCGAGCTGCGACGCCTCGCGATGCGGAATCGCGGATGATACGCCGCGATCCGATCGACGTCGGCAATGCGTCGTGTTCGGCTGCGTTGCCGGAGCCGCACGGCTGCATCGAGGCCGATCGCGTCACGTCTTCCCAACTCCACGTCTTCCAAGGAGTCCCAACCATGACGACCATGCACTGGCTTGCCGGATTCGCGGGGGCGGGCCGCCCCCCCCGCCCACCACTCTGCTCGCAGCGCCGCCACCACCGGCGGGCGACGCGCCGCCGCCTGCCTCGCCCGATCGCGGCATTCTCTCCGGTCCAGACGTCGATTCGAAGGCGCGGGACGGCCGTCAGCCGTTCGGTCGCGGCGAGCGGCCGGGCGGGCAGCCCGGCGCGGATCGCGAGGGCGGCGAGCCGCTCGGGCGCATGATGGCGATGCTCGTCGCGTCGCTTCGCGAGGTGGCACCGTCCGACGAGCAGCAGGTCGCGATCCGCGCGTACTTCGCCGAGATGCGCGAGAAGGCGGCGAAGTTCGGCGAGGAGGACGGCAAGCGGCTTCGCGACCTGACGCGGATCCGCCGCGAACTCGTGCGCGACGGGCAGCCGACCGCGGAGGTCGATGCGGAACTCGCGACGCTTCGCGAGAAGGTCGTCGAGCCTCGCAAGGTGGTCGCGGAGATCGAGAAGCTGCTCGATCCCGAGCGGGCCGCCAAGCTGCGGGAGTCGCTCGCGAAGGCACGTCGAGAGGCCGCGGAGCGGATGCGTCGCGAGCGGGGCGAGCGAGGTCGACCAGGCCGCGCGACGCAGGACGGCATGATGGACGAGGGTCCGATGGGCGACCCGATGATGGACGATGCGCGGCGGCCACGCGATCGCGACGGACGGCAGGGTCGAGGGCGAGGCTCGAAGCAGCCGCCCCTCGATCTGGGCGAGACTCCGCCGCCACCGCCGCCAGCAGGCTGATTCGAAATCGCCGTTCGACCAAGCAGGACGCCCCCCCCCCCCTGGGGGGGGGGGCGTCTTCGTTGGCGGAGCGTTCGGAGCGTCGGGTCAACCGCCGCCGAAGACGATGATGTCGTCGTACTGCTCGACGACCTGCGGCTTCCCGTAGGTGCCGTTCAGGATGTTGGTGACCGGCGCCGCGGGGGAGCCCGGGCCGTCGTAGCGACTGAAGTAGATGCCATCCTTGCCGGCGGAGATCACCACGATCTGACCCTTCGCGGTGCCGGTCTCGGGAAGCGTGGGGGTGCCGAGTCCGGGATGGCGAATGATCTGCGCGACGGTGCGGGAGCGGTTGTTGCCGTTATTCGCGCGGATGATGCTGTCGATCTGCGACTTGCCGAGTTCGCCGAGCGAGTCGGAGTTGAGGTAGGGCAGGATCGGATCGAACACGAACTGGGTGCGGGGCGGCGCCGAGCCGTTCGCCTCGCCGACGAGGTTGCCGACGCCGCGGACCGCCCGCATGTAGAGGATCGGCTGGCCCCACGCGTCGACGAGGTCGGGAAGTCGATCGATGTTCGGGGTCGAGGAGTCCTCGACATCACCGTTGCGACCGATCTGGCCGTTGGTCGGTGCGAGTTCCTCGGTCTTCGGACTGAAGAACGGCGCGTAGCTCTTGCCGCCGACCCGCGGACCCTTGCCGATCTGCGAAGGGTTCACCTTGATGCGGTACTGGTTGGCGCCGCTGCCGAAGGTGATCGTCTGCCAGTTGCCGTCGAGCGAGTCGAAGGCCGGGTCGTCCTGCGAGACGCCGCCGCCCAT
>JBMSXH010000064.1:0-9138 GCA_049425445.1 Phycisphaerales bacterium
CGGCAAACAAAGCGTCATCGATGACATTGCCGAGTGGTCCGGCTCGCGCATACTTCCCCCGCTTCGCCGACGTCTCGACCATGAGCCGCGGCCTTCGGAAGAATCCCACCGAGACTTGGACATGCATCGCGATTCATTCGTGGCCAGATCCCCGATCGCCTCCGCCGCGCTGGCGCTTCTCGCTCCGCTGAGTTTCCTCGCGAGCGCCGTCGCGAAGCCTCCGACCGACACCTACCTCTTCTCGGTCGATCCTGACCAGAGCAGTTTCGCGCTCGATCTCGGTCTGGCGTTTCCCTTCGACGGCTCGCTGATCGGCGACTTCGACCCCGACACGAATCCGGACGGAACCCGCACCGTGCCAGGGCTCGTGGGCGGCGGCGCGAACGCCAACGAGGCGATTCCGCTGTCCGCGACGATCGGCGGTTCGATCCGGACCGAGGGGGCACCTTCCTCGACCATGGAACTCGTGCTCGGCAACGGGCCGGTGGCGTGGGTTCGCGATCTTTCGTTCGAGTTCGTCGATCTCCAGTCGAGCGGTGTCGATCTCGACGTCACCATCGAGTTCGAGACCTTTCGGACCTTCCAGCCCTACAGCGTCTTCCCCGGCGGCTTCCCGATCACCATCCCGATTCCGGTCGTGTCGGTGACGTCGATCACGTGGCAGCAGGGCGTGATGGCGGACGCGCTGGTCGTTCCCACCGGTCCCGGTCGGCAGTTCATGATCGCGACACTTCCCGGCACGGTGACGCTCGGCGGCACCGCGCTCGGCGAGCCGTTCGAAGCCTCCACGTCGCTGCCGGTCGTGATCTTCGGCGAGATGGTCTGGAAGGGCGACGGCTTCACGATGTCGGTGAGTTTCGGCGATTCCGGCGAGTTCTCGATCCCGCTTCCGCTGCCATCGCTCCCACCATTGCCGCTGGATCTGCCGACGCTCACGGGTCCGGCCTCCGTGCTGCTGACCGTTCAATTGCAGGGCCTGTCCGGCAACGCCCTGCTCCAAGCAGACTTCGTCGGGGCTGGCCAGCCCACGTACGACATCGCCGACCTCAACGCCGACAACGCCGTCAATGGCCTCGATCTGAGCGATCTGCTCGGCAACTGGGGCGATCAGGGCATCGGCGACATCAACCAGGACCAGATCGTGAATGGGGTCGACCTCATGCTCATGATGGGGCAGTGGACGGGCGACTGATCGCCGCCACCCCGCGGCGGAGCGCCACGGGGCGGCGAACGTGCCGATTCGGGGCGCACCCGGGGGTGGGCCCGTCGATCGCGTTGGGCTTCGTGGACGGGGAGCGTCGGACGCCGAGGCGCTGCGGGTCGAGCCGATTCCGGGTCGTACACTTCGGCACGATGTCGCTCCGGCGAGACGCCAGAATCGTCGGCCGACCTCGCTCCGCGGCCGAGAGTCCTCGATGTCGAAGCGCCTCAACTGGTGGTCTCGAACGCTGCACCGCTGGGGCGCGCTGGCTTGTGCGCTGCCGCTGCTGGTCGTGATCGCGTCGGGGCTGCTCCTTCAGGTGAAGAAGCAGGTGCCGTGGGTCCAGCCGCCGACGGCGCGGGGCGAGCGCGAGAACGTCGATCCGGCACAGACGTGGTCGGACATCCTCGCGGTGGCCCGCAGCGTGCCGGAGGCGGAGGTCTCGGGGTGGTCGGACATCGATCGGCTCGACGTTCGCCCCGAACGTGGTCTCGTGAAGGTCCAGTGCCGCAACCGGTGGGAACTTCAGATCGACCTCGAGTCCGGCGCGTTGCTTTCCTCGACGAAGCGCCGTTCGGATCTCATCGAGAGCCTGCACGACGGATCGTTCTTCGGCGAGCCGGTGAAGCTGGGCGTCTTTCTCACCAGCGGCGTCCTGCTGCTCGTGCTCTGGTTCACGGGCGTCTGGCTCTGGTACCTGCCGATCCGAAACCGACGGATCAACCGGCAGCGCGTCGCGTCGACGAACGCCACCAGGTGATCCCTTCTCGGCGATGTGCCGTCTTCGTCGGGCTCGTCTCGACCGGTGCGGTCGCCACCCGATTCGAGGATTGCCCCTGCAGACTCCGACCACGGGGTCACGCGGGCCGCCCGTCTGTCCGATAGATCGTTGAACCTGGGGAAGGCGAGCGAGAGAATCGGTGACCGAACGACTTCGACGTCATCCGAGAGGCCCCGCCATGATCCGCCCGCTTCACGCCCTGTTCGTCACGCTGCTCCTGGGACCCGCGGTGTTCGGGACCGTCGCCGACGACCTCGGCGAAGGCCCCGATTCGGCGCCCGTCCGCGTGCTCAAGGCCTCCGACATCGGCGGGCTGAAGTTTCGATCGATCGGCCCCGCCCTGATGTCCGGCCGCGTCTCCGACATCGCCGTCGATCCGGTGAAGCCGCAGATCTGGTACGTCGCGATGGGGTCGGGGAACCTCTGGAAGACCACGAATGCCGGCACGACCTGGACGCCCATCTTCGACGATCAGGGCTCGTACTCGATCGGCTGCCTCGCCATCGATCCCAACGACCGCCACACCATCTGGGTCGGCACCGGCGAGAACGTCGGCGGTCGGCACGTCGGCTACGGGGACGGGGTGTACGTGAGCCGGGATGGCGGACGTTCCTTCAAGAACGTCGGTCTCGCCGACTCCGAGCACATCTCGAAGATCCTCGTCGATCCGCGCGACTCGAACACCGTCTTCGTCGCGGCGCAGGGGCCGCTGTGGTCCTCCGGCGGAGAGCGCGGCCTCTACAAGACCACCGACGCAGGCGCGACCTGGAGACCGGTGCTCGAGAAGGGCGAGTGGACCGGCGTCACCGACGTCGTGATGGACCCGACCGATCCCGACGTGCTGTACGCGGCGACGCACCAGCGGCATCGCACGGTGTGGGGGCTCGTCAACGGCGGACCCGAGTCGGGCATCTTCAAGTCGACCGATGGCGGCGAGACCTGGACCGAACTGACCCGGGGCCTGCCCTCGCAGGACAAGGGCAAGATGTCCCTCGGCGTCTCCCACCAGAATCCCGAGGTCGTCTACGCGACGATCGAACTGGCGGGCCGCACGGGTGGCATCTGGCGATCGGAGAACGGCGGCGCCAGCTGGTCGAAGATGAGCGACTACGTCAGCGGCGGCACCGGGCCGCACTACTACCAGGAGATCTACGTCGATCCCCATCGCTTCGACACCTTCTACCACGCCAACGTGCGCCTGGGTCGCACCGCGGATGGAGGGCGGACCTTCGAGACCGTCGAACGGCCCAGCAAGCACGTCGACAACCACGCGGTGGCGTTCCATCCGACCGATCCGGACTTCCTGCTCGTCGGCTGCGACGGCGGCCTCTACCGCTCGTGGGATCGAGGAGAGACCTACGACTACTGCGCGAACCTGCCGGTGACGCAGTTCTACAAGCTGGACGTCGACTACGACCTGCCGTTCTACAACGTCGTCGGCGGCACGCAGGACAACAACACGCAGTACGGCCCGACCCGGACCAACAACAACATCGGGATCCGCAACGCCGACTGGAGGATCACCATCGGCGGCGACGGCCACGACTGCGCCATCGATCCGACCGACCCGAACGTGATCTACTCCGAATCCCAGCGCGGCTATCTGCAACGCTTCGACCGCAGGACCGGCGAGTCGATCGACATCCGGCCGCAGCCGGAGGCCGACGAGGAGGAGCTGCGGTTCAACTGGGACTCGCCGATCCTGATCAGTCCGCACTCCAACACGCGGCTCTACTTCGGCTCGAAGAAGCTCCATCGCAGCGACGACCGTGGCGATTCGTGGACCGAGATCAGCCCGGATCTCTCGCGAAACCTCGATCGGCTGACGCTGCCGTTCATGGGTCGGGTCTGGAGCATCGACGCGCTCTGGGACCTGTACGCGATGTCGCAGTACGGCAACATCACCTCGATCAGCGAGTCGCCCATCGAGGAGGGCCTGATCTACGTCGGCACCGACGACGGGCTGATCCAGGTCACCGAGGACGGGGGCGGGTCCTGGCGGACCATCGACAAGGTCTACGGCGTGCCCGAGATGGCGTTCGTCAACGACGTCAAGGCCGATCTGCACGACGCCGACACGGTGTACGCGGTGTTCGACGACCACAAGACCGGCGACTTCAAGCCGTACGTGGTCCGCAGCCGCGATCGGGGACGGACCTGGGACTCGATCGTGGGCGATCTGCCCGACCGGCACCTCGTCTGGCGGATCGTCCAGGACCACGAGGTCCCCGAACTGCTCTTCGTGGGCACGGAGTTCGGCGTGTTCGTCTCGCGCGATGCCGGCGAGCACTGGGTCAAGGTGCCGGGGGCGCCCACCATCCCGTTCCGAGACCTCGAGATCCAGCGACGCGAGAACGATCTCGTCGGCGCGACGTTCGGCCGAGGCTTCTATGTCCTCGACGACTACACGCCGCTCCGCGACATGGACGCAGCGCATCTCGACGAGAACGCGTTCTCGATCTTCCCGGTGAGGCCGGCGCTTCTGTACATCGAGGATCGCCCGCTCGGCGGGCCGAAGGGTTCGCAGGGCGACAGCTTCTACACCGCCGACAATCCGCCCTTCGGCGCGGTCTTCACCTATCGACTTCCAGACGAACTGAAGACCCGCAAGTCGATGCGGACCGAGCGGGAGCGCGACATCAAGAAGGCCGGCGGCGACACTCCGTATCCAGGATGGGACGCGCTGAAGGCCGAGGAGCGTGAGGAGGCTCCGGCGGTCGTCTTCACGGTGCGCGACGCCGACGGCGACGTGGTGCGACGGATCACCGGACCCACCTCCGCCGGGCTTCACCGGATCGCCTGGGATCTGCGCTACGAGGGCTTCACCGGTGGCCGCGACACGGGGCCGCTGGTGGTGCCCGGCACCTACACCGTCTCCGCATCGCAGCGGGTCGACGGCGCCGAGACCGAACTTGGCGGACCGGTCGCCTTCGAGGTCGTCGGCATCGGCGAGGCGACCCTTCCGCGGGTCGATCGGGAGGAGACCCTCGCGTTCCAGATGCAGGCCGGCGAGTTGCAGAAGTCGGTGGTCGGCACGGTGCGTCGCGTCGACGAGGCGATGGCGCAGCTGAAGGAGATTCGAGGCGTGGTCGAGGCGTCGAGGACCCTCGACCGCACGATGCTCGACGACGTGCGTCGCATCGAGCTGGGGCTGATGGACGTCAAGGATCGACTGGTCGGCGACGTCACGCGGACGAGCCGAAGCCAGACGGCACTGCTTTCCGTGTCGGAACGGGCCCGCCTCGCGCTGTCGGGAACGCTGCGGCAGACCCACGGCCCCACGCAGACCCATCGGGAGCAGTACGAGATCGGGCGCACCCAGTTCGAGTCGCTGCGCGGCGAACTGGCGACCCTGATCGAGGTCGATCTTCAGTCGCTGCACGACACGCTCGACGAAGCCAACGCACCGTGGACGCCGGGCCGAGGCCTGCCGACGATCGGCGAGTGACGATCATCCGGTCTCGCAGTTCGCGCCGGCGACGCCCTCGGCGGATCTCCGCTTGGAGCATGCCGGCGCAGGTCGTTGCGGACTGGACGGCGAACTCGACGAGGAACGACGCGCCTGGTTCCGAACGTCGCACCGGGCGTCCTGCGCGTCGGGGCACCGCCCGCGGACGCGGACGTTCCGACCTCGTCCTCAGCCGACGAACTTCGCGAACGGGTTGAACCGGAACCGGTTGTTCGGGTCGACCTGCTTCTTCTGCGCCTCGACGGTTCTGGCCATCGCGGCCGATCCGAAGATCTCCGCGGCGACGGCGGCGCGGTCGATGTCGTCCGGCTGCGAGTGCGTGCCGCTGAAGTCGACGCCCAGCCCAGGCACCGCCCGCGCCTTGTCGACGACCTTGGGCATCAGATCGGCGATCGCGGGCTGAGAAGTCACTCAGGGCACCTTGAGGCTTCGCGCAACCGAGTCTGGGACGTCGCCACCGCGAACTATCCGGTGAGGTAGACGCTGCGGCGGCCCAGAATGCGACGGATGGCAAGGACGCAGGGGACTATCAGCGCGAGACACAGGAGGAGTTGAAACGCAAAGATGGCTATCTGGTTGAGGCGGGAGGAACTGAACAAGCCCTGAAGCCAATTGTGCGAGAAGGAATGCGAGGCGTGGATGACGTACAGGTGCCAGAAGAAGAGGGCAAAGCTGGTCTCCGCGAGCAACGACAGCACTGCATACAAGGGCCGCAACCGGATCAAGCGGCTCAGGATGAGCAGGGTGGCCGGGATCAGCAGAATCTTGCCGATGAACAAGTAGTCCAGAGCCACGAGGCGCTGTTCCACAACCTGCTCCATGGTGACCCACCAGTACTTCTTGGGGATGAGCGAATTGGAGATCAGGAATCCAGCGAGCGAAAGCGGGATGATCACCCAATACCACCTGGCACCGACAGCCTCGATCTGTGTTCGATAGCGACTCATCGTCATGCCGGCCAGAAACACGCCGCCGAAATGAAGCACGCTGTAGAACGGATTTCCGTTGCTGGCGGAACGGAATGTGAAGGCGCCGATCAAGAGCCAGACAACGGTCACTGATACCAGGGTCCGTGGACGACGCTGGAGAATTCCGAGGACGGGGTACGACAAGAACATCAGGCTGATGAAAGGTATGTACCAATGGGCGTCGTTGAAGTGCCCGACGCCGGTGGCAAACGTCTGCACCGTGTAGGTCAACCAGTCGTCCTGCACCTGGGTCGCATAGACGTAGAAAAGACCGGGCAAGACAGCAATGGCATAGGGGAGCAGCAGCTTGCCCATCTTGCCAACGAGGAATTGGCGGGTTGTGGTGTGCTCGTCGTAGAGATACGAAAACAGGAAGCCGGATATGAAAGCAAAGAACACCGTTCCGTTCGCGACCAGATTCAGGAACCAGTCCGGGACTTCCAGGTGCGTCATCATGATGAGAATGATCGCCACCCCTCGAAAGGCATGAAGGTACGGGATGAACCCGCGTCGATTCGCGCCCTGCGCGGTATCCGAAGGAGCCGTTCGTGACGTCCTCATTGGCGTGAACCCAGACGAACATGCAGCAAGGCGTGAGCAGTCGCGGACTCTCGCCACAGGGACTCCACAGAGGACATCATGGTGATGAGGCCCTGACGGCTTCAGCCACCAACATCAACCGACAACCCCGAATGGCGCCTCGCCCTGTGCGTTCATCGGCCAGAAGGTTGAGGGACCCTTGCGGAAGTGCCGTTGACCGTCCGATGCCTGCGACTGCACGCTCCACTCGCTCAAGAGGCTCGCGGCCGAGCAGGGCATCGCGATCCCCGTCGGCGAGCTGGCGCCGCCTTTGGGCATGTCGAGCGACGGGGGTACGGTGCGTCGGCGCCGCCCGCACGCGGGACGGAGTTCATGGCTCTGCCTTCGATCTGCCGCGGCCGCAGACCTGTCAGGCCGACCTCGATGGCGACGGCATCGTCGGTCCGGCCGACCTCGCCTTGCTGCTCAGCGACTGGGGACCGTGCGACCGGTGAGCACGCAAGGCGCGCCGTCGGGCTCGGGCGGTCGGCCTTCGATCAGCCGACGAACTTCGCGAACGGGTTGAACCGGAACCGGTTGTTCGGGTCGACCTGCTTCTTCTGCGCCTCGACGGTTCTGGCCATCGCGGCCGATCCGAAGATCTCCGCGGCGACGGCGGCGCGGTCGATGTCGTCCGGCTGCGAGTGCGTGCCGCTGAAGTCGACGCCCAGCCCAGGCACCGCCCGCGCCTTGTCGACGACCTGATTGGTCAGATCCGCGATCGCCTGCCGCTCGGCGGGCGACTTGGTGCTGGCGTCGTAGAGCGTGACGAGATCGACGAAGAAGCCGTGATGGCAGTTCCCGCTCGGGATGCGCCGGCCCTTCTGGGCCTCGCCTCCGAGCGTGCGGATCTCGACGATCGAAAGCGGGGCCTCGTCGAGGGGCGCCTCGCCGACCACCACATCGCCCACGAAGTCGAGCACCGTGTCCTCCGGAACTCCGACCGTGCCGGCGCAGTGGTAGCTCGTGGCGAGGGGGTTGCCCTTCTGCTCGGCGATCACCGGCCACAGCGCCGCGGCGGCCTCGTACCACGAGCCCCAATGGGCCGCGGCGAGGGTCGGCAGGTCGAGGCTCGCCGCGAGATCCTGCAGCGGCTTCACGAACTCGGCGGCGTCGCCTTGGAAGGTGTCGTAGAAGACGGTCGTCGCGACGAGGGCCTTGGTGCCCGTGACCACGATCTCGAGCGAGACCGAGTCGTTCGGAATCACCTTCTCCTTCATGAACTGCATCGCCTTCCGCGAGAACTCGACCGCCTGCGCCCGTGTCTGGAATCCAAAGACGAGTTGCTCGGCGCCCTGGATCGTGCTCGCCTCGGCCATGCGGAAGGTCATGTCGACCACGATGCCCAGCGTGCTGCCGGCACCGAGCATGGCCGTGAAGAGCTCGTCCTTCGGCGTCAGCACCCGGATGTCGCCGTCGGCGGTCACCACGGTCATGCGCTCGACGCGCTGGCCGAGCAGGCCGAGCCGACGCGAGAAGTAGCTGCTCAATCCGCCGTTGGTCACGTAGCCCGCGACGCCGACGCCCGGCCCGGTGCCGACCGGCAGCGCGCCGCCGTGGGCCTTGACCGCCTCGACGAGTTCGCGGAAGACGACGCCCGATCCCACCGTGACGAGCGTCTCGCCTCCGGTCGGCTCGAACTGGATCGACTTGAGATCGATGAGGTCGAGGATCACCGCATCGCGGCTCGCGACGAGGGCGGCGCCCGACGACTCGTGCCCACCGCAGACGCAAGCGATCGGCGTGGTGGCCGGCAGCGACTTCACGATGGCCGCGATCTCCTCGGCGGAGCGGGGCCGGTGGATTCGCTTGGCGAGACTGGTGACCGGAGGGCTGGTGCCGTCGGCCTTGGGAAGCACCTTGTTTGCACTGACGCTCCACGCCCGCTGGGCGAACCACTCGTCGTTCGACATCGTCAGAGCCTCCGGCGGCTCGGCCGCCCCGATGGACATGGACTCCCCGAGCGCCCCGGACGCCACGAGACCGACCCCGCCGACCGCGGCGCCCTTGAGTGCCGTGCGGCGAGACATCCGAACATTGGAATCGAACATGGCGACCTCTCCGATCGGCGACTGGCGGCCGGTCGCTCGTGACATCCACCTCGCGTCGCGACGAGCGACGCCCGGCGAGTTCCCGGCGG
>JBMSXH010000065.1:0-9009 GCA_049425445.1 Phycisphaerales bacterium
ACCACGACCACGACCACGACCACGACCACGACCACGACCACGACCACGACCACTGACCCCTCGACGACGGCATCGCTCGACGTCTCCACGAGAACGCCATGAAGGCCGAAACGCTGCTTGCCGAACTGAACCGCCTCCGATCGGACCTCGACAAGGATCCGACGGACCTCGAGTGGTTCACGCTGCATCACGTCTTCTGCTTCGTGAGCTACAAGATCGGCGACCTGCAGAAGTACCTCGACGAGGCGGTCAAGCCCGGCGACGAGACACCCGAGCCCTGAGAACCTCCGCGCGGAACGCGAACGACTTCATGAGCGAGCCCACCCCGAAAGAGCGCGAGTCCTCGAGCGGCCGCAACCGCTACAAGCCGACTCTCAACCTCCCCAAGACCGACTTTCCGATGCGGGCGGATCTCGCCCGCAACGAGCCGATCACCGTCGAGCGGTGGACGAGCGGGGGGCTCTACGCCGCGGTGCAGCAGGAGCGGGCCGCCGCGGAACCCTTCGTCTTCCACGACGGCCCGCCGTACGCCAACGGCGGCATCCATCTCGGGCACCTCCTCAACAAGGCCCTCAAGGACTTCGTGGTCCGAAGCCGCCTGATCGAAGGCCATCGCGTCGAGTACGTGCCGGGCTGGGACTGCCACGGGCTGCCGATCGAGCACAAGGTGATGACGGAGCTCCTCAAGAGCGCCGAGGCGAAGCGGATCGAGGCCATGCCCGAGTCCGAGCAGCGCATCGAGATCCGACGGCGGTGCCGCGAGTCGGCGGAGGGCTTCATCGAGCTCCAGTCGCGGCAGATGCGTCGGCTGCTGACGCTCGCCGACTACGAGCATCCCTACCTCACCATGGATCCCGCCTACGAAGGCGCGGTGCTCGAGGTCTTCGCGGAGCTCGTCAAGCAGGGCATCGTCTACCGCGACCGGAAGCCCGTGCACTGGTCGATCGCCAACCGCACCGCCCTCGCGGAGGCCGAACTCGAGTACGAGGACCGCGACGATCCGTCGGTCTTCGTCGAGTTCGACGCCCTCGACCGCGACGCGGTGTCGAAGGCGCTCGGCCTCGAGCTCGAGGTCACGCCGACGTTCATGATCTGGACGACGACCCCGTGGACGCTGCCGGCCAACCGCGGCATCGCGGTGGGGCCGCGGCTTCGCTACGTCCTCGCGAACCTCGACGGCAGCGAGACGATCGTGGCGGAGGCGCTGCTGGGGCAGGTCGCGAAGGCGGTGGGCTGCGAGAATCCGCAGGTGCTGGCCGAGTGCGACGGCGAGGCGCTCGTCGGGCTCGCCTATCGGCATCCGTTCACCGACCACGTCGGCAAGGTCGTGCCCGCGAACTACGTCAGCCTCGAGGACGGCACGGGGCTCGTGCACACCGCGCCGGGCCATGGCCGCGAGGACTACCTGACCGGTCTCGCCGAAGGGCTCGAGGTCTACTGCCCGGTCCGCGAGGACGGCACGTTCGACGACTCGGCCCCGGAGTGGCTTCGAGGGCGGAGCGTCTGGGAAGGAAACAAGATCGTCGTCGAGACGCTCGAACGAAGCGGGCATCTCGCGGCGGCGGTCGCGATCCGCCACAGCTATCCGCACGACTGGCGAAGCAAGACCCCCGTCATCTTCCGCGCGACCGAGCAGTGGTTCGTCGCCGTCGATCGGCCGCTGGCGCGGGATGGCCGGACGTTGCGCGATCTCGCGGTCTCCGGGGCGGGATCGATCTCCTTCGTGCCCGAGTGGGGACGCAACCGCTTCCGCGGCATGCTCGAGTCGAGACCCGACTGGTGCATCAGCCGGCAACGGGCGTGGGGCCTGCCGATCCCCGCGTTCCGCGATCGCCACGGCGCGATCCTCATGACGTCCGCGAGCGTGCGGGCGGTGGCCAAGGCCTTCCGTGAAGGCGGCAGCGACCGGTGGTTCACGGATTCGCCCGCGCAGCTGCTGGCCGCCTACGACGCCGCGGCGGACGCCGATCGCCCCGGCGATCTCGATCTCTCGAGCCTCGAGAAGCTCCACGACATCTTCGACGTCTGGTTCGAGTCGGGCTCGAGCTGGAACGCGGTGCTTCGCGAGCGAGGCATCGGCTATCCCGCCGCCCTCTACCTCGAGGGCAGCGATCAGCATCGCGGCTGGTTCCAGCTCTCGATGCTGCCGGCGCTCGCCGCCACCGGCGAGGCGCCGTTCCGAACGCTGCTCACGCACGGCTTCATCGTCGATCGGGACGGCCGCAAGATGTCCAAGTCCGGCGGCAACGCGCTCTCGGTCGACGACCTTCTCAAGGACTTCGGCGCGGAGGTCTGCCGATGGTGGGTGAGTTCGATCACCTACGACGGCGACGTGAAGGCCGACCCCGAGCTCTTCCGCCTCGCGGGCGAGAGCTATCGCAAGGTCCGCAACACCCTGCGGTTCCTGCTGTCGAATCTCTTCGACGCCTCGCCGGGTTCCCTTCCGCCGATCGCCTCCATCGATCCTCGCTCGATCGACGGCTGGGCGCTCGGTGAACTCGCCGCGGTGAACCGCACCGTGCGCGAGGCGTACGGCCGCTTCGACTTCCGCGCCGCCCATCAGGCGATCTTCGACTTCTGCAACGAGACGCTCTCGGCGGTCTACTGCGTCGCGGTCAAGGACCGGCTCTACTGCGACCATCCCGACAGCCCGCGTCGGCGTTCCACGCAGGCTGCGATCGAGGAGATCGTCGAGACGCTGGTGCGGCTGCTCGCGCCGATCCTGCCCCACACCGCCGACGAGGCGCTGCGGTGCCGTCACGGCGAGCAGGCGCCCTCCGCCGCGACGCTCGTTCATCGCGAGATCGCGTTTGCGCCCGATGCGGGCTGGAGCGGCGTGCTCACGCTGCGGGAGGCGGTCCTTCGGGCGATCGAGCAGGCGAAGGAGCGGGGCATCGAGAATCCGCTCGACGCGGGCGTCGTGCTGCCCGATCCGCAGGGATCGCTCACGCCCTTCCTGCCGGAACTCGCGGATCTGTTCGGCGTCTCGCGGGTGCGGCTCGAGGCCGGCACGGACTCGATCTCGATCGAGGATCTCCGCGACGCGCCGCGCTGCGAACGAAGCTGGAAGCGGGACGGCACCGTCCGCGAGCGTTCCGACGGCGGCATGCTGAGCGATCGCGATGCGGTCGCGGTCGGCGTGTGACCGTTCGCGTTCCGCCGCGTCCGTACCATCCTCGTCCTCACGACCCTTCGAACGGAGTCTCCCCATGGCCGCCCCCGCGAATCCCGAAGCGCTTCCCGCCATCCCCTTCGACCTCTTCGCCAAGCTCGATCTGCGGGTCGCGACGGTGAAGGCGTGCGAGCCTCATCCCAACGCCGACCGGCTGCTCAAGGTGCAGCTCGACGACGGGACCCCGGACGGGCGTCAGGTCTGCGCGGGCATCAAGGCGTGGTACGACCCGGCGAGCCTCGTCGGCAAGCAGGTGGTGATCGTCGCCAACCTCGAGCCGCGGACGATTCGCGGCGAGGCGAGCCAGGGCATGATCCTTGCGGCGAGCGAGGTGCTTCCAGGCGAGGCAGGCGAGCGAAACGTCTTCGTGCTCACCGTCGACGCGCCGGTGCCGCCAGGCTCGAAGGTCAGCTGAGCCTCGGGCGGGGCAGGCGGGCCCCAACCACCGCCGCACCGCGCGAGGCGGTGCGGCGGATGCCATTCGAAGGAACGGGACGGTGGGCGATCAGCTGGCCGAGGTCTCGGCCAGATCGTCCTCGACGAACTCCTCGTCGTTCTGCCCGGGCGTCGCCACGCGGGCGAAGCCGTGGCGTCCGGTCAGCGCCTCGAGGCCGAACATCTCGACCAGTTCGCCGCCGAACTCGTTGCCCATGAAGGTGGCCTGGAATCGCGCGTCCGCCGCGAGCGGCTCGAACACCTCGCGGACGAGCGGAAGCACATCGGTGACCCGCACGATCGCGGCGATGAGCCGATCCGGATCGGCGACCGTGAAGACCCGATCGGATTCCGGAAGTTCCGCGACGGGACGCCCGAACGGCAGCTTCATCGCATTCTGCACGATCTCGGAGACGATCTCCTGATCGCGGCCGATGCCGCCGGGAAGGTTGCTCGAGACCCGGAAGCCCGACTGCAGGAACTGCGGATCGGCCTCGCGGATCATCGGCACGAACTCGACGCTCGTGTCGAACTCGCGGGCGACGGATCGAAGTCCATCGGCGATCGCCTGATCGCGAAGCTGCGGCAGGCGCTCGGCCAGGCGGTCGTAGGCCAGACGGCGGGTGAGGTCCGCCACCACCGTCTCGCGAACCGCCTCGAGGTCGGTTTCGGGGGCCGAGGGCTCGACGGCGAGCAGTCGGAAGACCACCAGATCTCCGGCAGGATTGGTCATCACCGGGCTGGCGATGCCGACCTGGATGGGAAGGGAGGCCTCGCCGCCGAACTCGCGGGCGGCCTGCACGAGATCCCGCACCCGCAGCGGCGTGGTGCCGAAGCGGTCGGTGGTGGCCCGCGACAGCACGGCGATCGTGTCGAGATCCGCCAGCGTGAACCACTGCTCGCCGCTCGATCCGATCTCGGGCGTGGGAATCTTCTGAGCGGTCGAGACTTCCGCCGCGATCTCGTCGAAGCCGGGCATCCGCTCCGACCAGCGCTCGTCGATCAGGTAGAGGCCGTCGCCGCTGCGAGTGAGCACCCGCTGCGACGCGGCGAACCGATCGGAGAGCGACTTCGCCAGATCGTCGAGACGCTTCGAGGAGACCTCCTCGAGCACCACCGAGCGGACCTGGTCCGCGTAGTCGTCGAAGCGGGGGCGATCGCTGCTGGTTGCAGCAGCGACGCCGAACGCGGCCGGGTTCTCGGCGAAGCGTCGCTTGAGGGTCAGGATGTCGAGGTCGCCGCCGGTCGACACCGAATCGCGGATCGCCGCCGAGGGAATCGCCATCCACTCGAGCTTGAATCGGTCGGGGCGTCGGTAGCCGAAGCCGAGATCGCCGGTGCCGGGTTCGACGGCGGCGAACTCCGCGAAGTGGGCCGCGAGCGCCGCCTCGTCGGCCTCGATCGCGGACGCGCCCGGGCCCTTCGCGGGATCGAGCACCACGAGATCCGCCGCGACGCCAAGCATCATCTCCGCGGCCTCGCGCTCGAGGCGACGATCGGAGAAGCGGTCGAGTCCGGCGAAGAGGTTGGTGAGCCGGGTGACGCCCGCGAGCCGCGCAAGCGTCTCGAGGACGTCCTGCGGACTCGACGCGGAGTTCTGGCAGAGGATGCCGAGGACGTCGTCCTCGGTCAGCGCCTGGGCGGCGGGGTCGTTCGCGAGGCGCTGCTGGTTGATCTGGCCGGTGAGGCCCGCAAGCACGCTGCGTCCGTCGCCGGCGCCGCCGTGCAGTCCAGCCTGCTCCGCCTCGCGGCGAAGGAGGTACCAGTGCTCGGGGCTCCGGTCGGCCCCGAGCGCATTGATGGTGGGATTGCCCACCGCCTGCAGCACGCGAAGTTCGCGCTGCAGGCGATCGAGCGTCTTGAAGGTGACCGTCTCGGCGTCCTTTCCGACCGTGGCCCACGTGCCGCCCGTCGTCGCCGAGTACTGCGCGATCCCGGAGATCGCCTGCGGCACGAGGAAGACGATCAGCAGCAGGGTGCCGAAGACGCCGAGCAGCCAGCCCTTGTACTTGCGGAGGAACTTGAACATCGCGTGGGGATCCCGAAGGACCGGGCGAGCGCGGCTCTTACCCGGTTCGCCGACGGGCGGCGGGTCCGGCCGCGCGATGCTCGATCAGCGGTAGAGCTCGACGATCAGGTTGGTGTTCACGTCGAAGGGGATCTGATCGGAGGTCGGCGTCGCCGAGACCTTCGCGTTCAGCTCCGACGGGTCGAGGACGATCCATCCCGGCACGATGTGCCCGGCGAGGGACTCCATGTTCTCGCGGGCCAGGGTGTGGATGCCCGCGCGAAGCGTGACGACGTCGCCGACGGAGAGCTGGTAGCTCGGCCGGTCGACCTTGCGTCCGTTCACGAGCACGTGGCCGTGGACCACCATCTGACGCGAAGCCCAGATCGTGCGGGCGAAGCCGGCGCGGCGGACGAGGTTGTCGAGGCGACGCTCGAGCAGCTGCAGCAGCAGTTCGCCGGTGTTGCCCGGGCGACGACCGGCCTCGGCGAGGTAGCGGCGGAACTGCCGCTCGAGCACGCCGTAGTGGTAGCGGAGCTTCTGCTTCTCGTCCTTGCGGATTCCGTAGGCCTTGCTCCGCTTGCCGCGGAAGCCGTGCATGCCCGGAGGCGTCAGCTGGCGCTTCGCGGTGTGCTTCGGGATGTCCGCGACCGGCACACCGACGCGACGGGAGAGCTTGACCTTGGGTCCGAGATAGCGAGCCATGCGAGGGGATTCCTGAAGAGCCGGAGACGGCGCGGACGACGGGCGCCGGGAGCCGAGGTCGGGGGACTCCGGTCCGGCCGAAGCGAATCGGGCATTCCATCAGACCGACCCGGTCGCGTCAAGGGTCGGATCGGCGAGAGGGGCGAGTCAGTACGACCGGCCGTCGTGGCGACGCCGCCAGTTGAGGTAGGCGGTGTTGAGGACCCGGTAGCCCCCCGGGGTCGGGTAGTCGCCGGTGAAGTACCAGTCGCCCCGGAACCCCGGCATCGCGTCCCGGAGGCCGTCGATCGACTGGTAGACGACGTCGATCGGGCCGGACCAGCCGACCTCGTCGGCGAGGCGGGGGGACCGGATGAGCTCCGCCACCTTGGCCTCGATCTCCGCGAGGGAGAAGGGCTCGTAGATCCTCGCCACGTGGTTCTTCATCCGGGCGGGCGGAAGGTGCTCCTGCTCTCGGCACTTGGCTTCGACCTCGCCGAGCACCGACTCGAGCCCGCGATCGGCCAGGAGGGCCACCGCCGCCTCGAAGGCGATGAAGCGCCCGAGCTGGCTCATGTCGATGCCGTAGCAGTCGGGGTACATGATCGGCGGGCACGAGCTCGCGATCACGATCCGGCTCGGCCGCAGCCTCGCGAGCATGGTGACGATCGAGTTTCGAAGCGTGGTGCCGCGGACGATCGAGTCGTCGACCACCACGAGAGCGTCGCCCGGCTCGAGCACGCCATGCGTCACGTCGTAGACGTGGCCCACGAGATCGCGACGGGCCGCGTCGTGGGTGATGAAGGTTCGCAGCCGCTGGTCCTTGTGGGCGATCTTCGCGGTGCGGGCGCGATGGTCGATCGCGGCGCGGATCGAGCGTTCGTCGAGCGGCCCCTTGGCGGCGAGGTCGGCGAGCCGCCGCGCGGCGAGATCGGTGGCGATCCGGTCGAGTTCCTCGATGAGCCCGAGATACGCGACCTCCGCGGTGTTGGGGATGAAGCCGAACACCGCATGATCGAGCCCGCCGAGCCGATCCACCACCCGCTCGGCGATGTTCCGTCCGAGGGCCTTGCGCTCGCGATGGATGTCGGGATCGTTGCCGCGGCTGAAGTAGATCCGCTCGAAGGTGCACTGGCGCTCGGGAAGCGGCTCCGCGAAGCGGGTGATCGACACCGTGCCATCCCGCTTGATGACGAGGACGTGCCCCGGCGGGATCGGCTCGACGTCGCCGGGCTGCACGTCGAAGGCGGTGACGAGGGCCGCTCGCTCGGAGGCCACCGCGACCACCTCCTCGGTCCGCAGCATGAACGCGGGGCGGATGCCGGCGGGATCGCGGGCGACGAAGGCGTCGCCGTGGCCGAGCGCGCCGGCGAGGACGTAGCCGCCGTCGAAGAGCGAGCAGGCCTTCTCGAGCACCCGCGCGATGTCGAGTTCGCGGCCGACCTCCTCCGCGAGTTCGCGTCCCTCGAGGCCGCGGAAGGAGCCCGGCCCCATGCTCGCGGCGAGATGGTCGTGCTCGCGATCGAGGAAGTAGCTCACCTTCTCGAGCACCACCATGGTGTCGGAGTCGCCGACCGGGCTGAGGCCGTACTCGACGAGTTGGGCGAAGAGCTGCGGCGCGTTGGTGAGGTTGAAGTTCCCGGCGATCGCGACGTTGCGGCTCGCCACGTTGTGCCGGCGCAGGAAGGGATGGCAGGCGTCGGTCGATCGCCCCCCGTGGGTGCCGTACCGGAGGTGTCCGATGGAGATCTCGCCGAGCAGCGGCAGCCGACGCTTGAGCGCGAGCGGCGGCATCGCCGCGAGGGCCTCCGTGGAGAGATCGCCGGCGGGCGAGGTCGCCGAGTCGAAGAGCCGTTCGATCGGATTGCGCTTCGCGGTGCGGGCTCGATCGATGAAGGACTCCCCCGGCGGCATGTCGAAGCGCACCGTCGCGAGTCCCGCGCCATCCTGGCCGCGGTTGTGCTGCTTCTCCATCAGGAGATAGAGGCGACGCAGTCCCCACAGCGGATCGCCGTGGTGCTCGGAGAACCACTCGAGCGGCTTGAGAAGCCGAAGCATCGCCACGCCGCATTCGTGGCCGATCGAATCGCTCATGGGGCGGGAAGACTAGCAGCGCCCTTGTCGGCTGCGGGGCGAATGTCGTGTTGCCTCGCTCGGGTCGGGGCGGGAGGATCCCCCGAATGCGTCACGATCACGACGAGCCCGCTCGCCACGGACTTCCGGAGGCGGTGGGATGGACCATGCTCCTCGCCCAGGGCGTCGAACTGGCGAAGGCGAGCGTCTCCTTCCCCGCGGGCGACGACGGCGATCGCTGGCGGGAATCGGTGGCGCCGCTCGTCGAGGCGCAGGCGGTGCGCCATGCGATCTCGCACCTCGCGAGCCTGCCGATCGCGGAGCGGCCGCTCGCGCGTGATCTTGCGGCGGTCTCGATTCGTCGGGCCGCGTCGAGCCTCGACTCGATCTGGCGCGGCGAGCCGATGCCCGAGGTGATCCTCGAGATCGTCGAGGCCGCCGACGAGGCGGTCGCCCACAGCGTCTATGCGGGCTTGCGGATGCTGCGGCTCTCGCCGAACGCGTCGCCGTGCTGGTTGCCCGACGACTCCGGCCTCGAGGCGCTCGCGGAGAATCCAAGCGGTCGATCGACCGCGGCCGCCCTGGCGCCCGGCCCGCGGGGGCGGCCCGGGGCGCCGCGCGCCGGGTGGGCGCCCCC
>JBMSXH010000066.1:0-8999 GCA_049425445.1 Phycisphaerales bacterium
TCGCCATGGCGAGCGGACTGATTCCGATCCTCGGCACGACGCTCGGGGTGCGCGAGTGGGCGATCGCCCTCGTCGCGCCGAGCCTCGCAGGCGTCCCGTGGGAGGAGGCCCTCGCGGCGGAGCTCGTCGCCCGAGGGTTCGAGGTCGCCGTGGTCGCGATCGCAGGAGGATCCGGCTCGGCGTGGCTCTTCCGCCGAAGTGTCGGCCGCTGACGCGAGGCCGCGCCCGGGCGAATCGTGCCGTGCCGGGTATCCTCGCCGCCCATGGCATCGGTCTGCTTCTACTTTCAAGTGCACCAGCCCTTCCGGCTGCGGCGCTACTCGGTCTTCGATCGCGATCCTTTCTATTTCGACAACGAGGCGAACGAGCGCATCTGCCTGAAGGTCGCGGACAAGTGCTATCGCCCGGCGACGAGGAAGATCCTCGATCTCATCCGTCGGCATGACGGCCGCTTTCGGGTGTCGTATGCGATCACCTCGACGGCGCTCGAGCAGTTCGAGCTTTGGGCGCCGGACATCATCGACATGTTCAAGGAACTCGCGGCGACCGGTGCGGTCGAGTTCGTCGCCGAGACGAGCCACCACTCGCTGAGTTTCCTCTTCTCCCGCAGCGAGTTCGACGAGCAGGTCGCCAACCACGAGCGGCGGCTCGGCGAGCTCTTCGGGGCGAAGCCGACCACCTTTCGCAACACCGAGCTGATCTACTCCGACGAGCTGGCGGCCCACATCGCGGCGATCGGACGCCACCGGGCGATCCTCTGCGAGGGCGTCGACTCGATCCTCGCCTACCGCTCGCCGAACTACCTCTACAACCCGCCGGTGGCCGGCGGGGAGAACCTTCGTCTCCTGCTCAAGAACTACCGGCTCAGCGACGACATCGCCTTCCGCTTCTCCGACCGCAACTGGAAGGAGTGGCCGCTCGACTCGCATCGCTTCGCGAAGTGGGTCAACCAGATCAACGGCGACGGCTTCGTCTGCAACCTGTTCATGGACTACGAGACCTTCGGCGAGCACCAGTGGGCCGACACGGGGATCTTCGAGTTCCTCGACGCCCTGCCCGGCGCGGTCTACGACGTCAATCCCGGCAACAACGACTTCCAGCTGCCGCGCGAGGTGGTCGACCGGTACGAGCCGGTCGGGATGTACGGGGTGCCGCGCTGGATCTCCTGGGCCGACACCGAGCGCGACCTGACCGCGTGGCTCGGCAATGCGATGCAGGAGCACGCCGCGAAGGAGCTCTACGCGCTCGAGGCGGCGGTCAAGGCGAAGCACGCCGCCGGCGACGAGTGGATCCTCGAGGACTGGCGGAAGCTCACCACCAGCGACCACCTCTACTACATGTGCACGAAGTACTGGGCCGACGGCGACGTCCACAAGTACTTCAGCCCGTACGACAGCCCCTACGACGCGTACATCAACTTCATGAACGTGATCGACAACGTCCGCGTGCGTGCGGGCGTGGCGAGTTCCGACGCGGCCCAGCCCGCTCAGACCTTGTAGTACTCGCGGTACCACCGGACGAACCGCTCGACGCCGACCTCGACGGGCGTGTTCGGTCGGTATCCGCAGTCGGTCTCGAGCGCCTCGCAGTCGGCGGCCGTGTCCGGCACGTCGCCGGGCTGCAGCGGCAGGAGCTCCATCTGCGCCTTCCGGCCGAGGCACTGCTCGATCACCTCGATGTAGCGGAGGAGTTCGACGGGATTTCCGTTGCCGATGTTGTAGACCCGCCACGGGCCGCGGCTCGTCGCCGGGTCGGGCTTCGCGCCGCTCCACGACGGGTTCGGCGCCGCGACGTGGTCGAGCGTGCGGAGGATGCCCTCGGCGATGTCGTCGATGTAGGTGAAGTCGCGTCGATGGTGGCCGTGGTTGAAGACCTGGATCGGCTTGCCTTCGAGGATCGACTTCGTGAAGAGGAAGAGCGCCATGTCCGGACGGCCCCACGGACCGTAGACGGTGAAGAAGCGAAGCCCCGTCGTCGGCAGCGAGAAGAGGTTCGAGTAGGCGTGGGCGAAGAGCTCGTTGGCCTTCTTGCTCGCCGCGTAGAGCGACAGGGGATGGTCGACGTTGTGGTGGACGGAGAAGGGCAGCGTCTCGTTGGCGCCGTAGACCGAGCTGCTCGAGGCGTAGACGAGATGGCGGCAGCCGTGATGGCGGCAGCCCTCGAGGATGTTCTGGAAGCCGACGATGTTGCTCTCGACGTAGGCGAAGGGATTCGTCAGCGAATAGCGCACGCCGGCCTGCGCGGCGAGATGGACGACCCGTCCGAAGCGATGCTTCGCGAAGATCGCCTCCATGCCGCCGCGATCGGCGACGTCGAGCTTCGTGAAGGAGAAGCCCTTCTTCGCCTCGAGCCGCGCCAGCCGCGCGAGCTTGAGGTTCGGGTCGTAGTAGTCGTTGACGTTGTCGAGCCCCACGACCTCCTCGCCCCGATCGAGCAGGCGATGCGCGACGTGGGAGCCGATGAAGCCGGCGGCACCGGTGACCAAGACGGGATCGGGCATGTGGGAGAACTCGACCGGGAACGGGAAACCGGGGATATCGGTCGATCGTCGCCCTCGGATGAGATCCGATCGAGATCGGAACTCGACGTCACACGCCCCAGCGGCGGCGCCATGCGAGGAACACGAGCACGGCCCAGAGGCGATCGATCGCCCTGGGTTCGCCTCGCTTCGCGGCCGTCCGAAGTCGGGCGATCGCCGCCGGATCGAGCAGGCCGTCCGCCGCCACGCGGGATGGATCAAGCAGATCGCTCGCCCACTCCCGAAGCGGACCCTCGAGCCACGATGCCAGCGGCGCGGCGAAGCCCATCTTCGGCTGCACCGGCGGACGGAGGCCGAGGCGATCCTCCAGCAGCCGCCGAAGCAGCGGCTTGGTCGTCGCGCCGCGAACCTTGAAGCCAGACGGCATCGAGAACATCCGTTCGACGAGCCGGTGATCGAGCAGCGGCTCGCGCAGCTCGAGCCCGGAGGCCATGCTCGCGCGATCGGCCTTCACGAGCAGGTCGTTCGCGAGGTAGCCAAGCAGATCCGCCCGCATCAGGAGTTCGGACAACGACTCGGGAGCCGACGCGTCGGCGGCGAGCGGACGCGGCATGAAGCGATCGTCGTCGAGCAGCGTGGTGACGGTTGGAGCCTCGATCGACATCGGCGAGGCGCTCGGGCCGAGGGTCAGCAGCCGGCGGTAGAGGGTCCATGCATCGGGCGCATCGAGCAGCGACCCGAGCAGCCTCGCGCGCGATGCGGGTCTCGCCGTCGAAAGGGAGGCCGGAAGCGCGGCGAGCAGCGGCGCGAGGCTCCGTTCGACGGCCGTCGCCGGAAGCCGGCGCAGCGTGGCGCCCGCCATCCGCCGAAGCGAAAGCGGCATCGACTCGATCGCCTTCCAGATCGCCGGCACCGCGCGGTGCCGCTCGTATCCGCCGAAGACCTCGTCGCCTCCGTCGCCGGTCAGCGCGACCACGACTTCCCGCCGGGCTTCGCGGCAGAGAAACCGCGTCGGAAGCTGCGAACTGTCGGCGAACGGCTCGTCGAAGACGTCGGGCAGCTCCTCGACGAGACCTGCCGCGTCGTGGCCGGTCATGCGAAGCACGACATGGCGGAGGCCGAGGGAGTTCGCGGTCTCCGCGGCACGCGCCGATTCGTCGTAGGTCGGATCGTCGAAGGCGACCGAGAAGCAGGGGAGTTCGCCACCAGCCTGCGCCGCGGTTGCGGCGACCGCGGTGGAGTCGACGCCTCCCGAAAGGAACACCCCCCGCGGCACGTCGGCGACGAGTCGCAGCCGCACCGCGTCGCGAAGGAGCGGCTCGAGTTCGTCGAGCGCCTCGGACTCCGTGCCGGCGAAGCGGTGGCGAACGCCGCGCATCGCGGCATCGGCGAGGGACCACCAGATCGAGGTCCGCGCCTCGAACGATCCGTCGCCGCCTCGCTTCACCCGCATGAGGCAGCCCGGCGGAAGCGTGCGGATCGTCGGGTGGATCGTCCGGGGCGCCGGCACGTATCCGTGCCGCAGGAAGAGGTCGACCGACGCGTGGTCGAGTTCGAGCCTCAGCGAGGGGAAGCCGCGAAGCGCCTTCAGCTCGCTCGCGAAGACGAGCGATCGATTGGCAAGCGACCACGCGGCGAGCGGATCGTCGGGCGGGAGGGCGCCGTCACGCGAGGCGAGGCCGACGTAGAGCGGCTTCACCCCGAAGCGGTCTCGGACCAGAGTCAGTTCGCGGTCATGCCGGTCCCAGACCGCGATCGCGAACATGCCCACGAACCGCGAGAGCGACGCCTCGACGCCGAAGCGATCGAACGCCTCGAGCATGACCTCGGTGTCGGATCGGCCCCGGAACCGTGCGCCCGATCGCGCGAAGTCGTCGCGAAGGTCGAGGAAGTTGTGGATCTCGCCGTTGAGGACGGCGACGAATCGGCCCGACGCGGAGGTCATCGGCTGATCGCCGAGCGGAGAGAGGTCCTGGATCGCGAGGCGACGGAACCCGAAGGCGATGCGATCCTCGCGCGACTCCCAGGAGCCCTGGCCATCGGGGCCGCGCGCCGCGAGCGCCACGGCCATCGCCTCCGCCGTCTCGCGCGGCGAGCGGGCGAGTGCGGCGGCATCGAGGCATCCGGCGATTCCGCACATGGGTCAGTCGCCGCGGGCGAGGCGGCCTCGCTGATCGTCGAGCGCGTCCGCGAGGATCCCGTCGAGATCCCGCTGCGGCGACCAGCCGATCGCCGCGCGGATCCGCGCCAGGTCCGGCGTGCGCCGCCGCATGTCCTCGAATCCCTCGCCGTACACCGATTCGTACGGCACGAACTCGATGGGCGAACCGGATCCCGCGGCGGCGACGACCCGCTTGGCGAGGTCGACCATCGAGATCTCGTGGGTCGAACCGATGTTGAAGACGCCGCCGAGCACGGCGGGACGCCGCTCGATCGCCGCGTCGATCAGCCCGAGCATCGCTCGGACGGAGTCGGCGACGTGCGTGAAGCAGCGGGTCTGCAGTCCGTCGCCGTGGACGACGATCGGTTCGCCGAGCGTCGCGGCGCGGGCGAACTTGGGAAGCACCATGCCGTAGCGGCCGGTCTGCCGGGGACCCACGGTGTTGAAGAACCGGCCGATCACCACCGGAAGGCCTCGCTCGTCGAAGTGGGCCAGCGCGAGGAACTCGTCGAGCGCCTTCGAGCACGCGTACGCCCATCGGCGCCGCGACGTGGGGCCGAGCCGCCAGTCTCCATCCTCGACGAGGCAATCGATCTCGTCGTGGTCCATCAGCTTCCCGTAGACCTCGGAGGTGGAGGCCACGAAGGTCGGACGCCGGTGATGCGAGGCCGCGTCCAGCACGACCTCGGTGCCGCGGACGTTGGTCACGATGGTGCGGACCGGCTTCTCCATGACGAGCCGGACGCCCACCGCCGCCGCGAGGTGGATCACCGCGTCGCAACGGGCCGCGAGCGGCTCCACGACCGACGGATGGCAGACGTCGTCGATCACGATCTCGAGCCGCTCGTGCCGCTCGACGTGCGCGAGGTTCGCGAGTCGGCCGGTCGAGAGGTCGTCGAGCACGATCGCCTCGTCGCCGCGGGCGAGCAGTGCATCGATCGCGTGGCTGCCGATGAATCCGGCGCCGCCGGTGACGAGGAACTTCACGCGTGGATTTCCGGCGTCATGGGCGAGGCTTCTCGGGAGCGCAGGGTCGCGGTGGCGGGACGGAAGATCCTACGGGGACGCAGGCGGGGCCTGTTCGTCCTCGAGTCCCACGAACGCGAGGAATCGCCGACAGACCTCACGGCTCTCGAAGTGCAGGGCGGCACGTCGGCGGGCCGCCGCACCCATGGCCGCGACGCGCTGTGGATCGGCGGCGAGTTCCTGCATCGCCGCGGCCAGCGCCGCGGGATCCTGTGCGGGCACGAGCAGGCCGGTCTCTCCGTGGACCACCGCCGCGCGGCATCCCGGCACATCCGCCGCGATCGTCGCCCGGCCCATCGCCATCGATTCGAGCAGGAAGAGCGGGAGGCCCTCGCGATGCGACGGCAGCACGCAGACGCTCGCCGCCGCGATCGCCGGTCGCACGTCGTCGAGCCGGCCGAGGAACTCGACGTGCCCTTCGGCGAGCAGGCGATCGAGGTCCTTCGGCGGAATCGCCGCGAGTCCCGGATCGATCCATCCTGCAAGCCGGCAGGCGACCTCTTGCCGCGCTTCGTGGAGCCGTCGCGCCGCCGCGAAGTACTCGCGAACGCCCTTGGTCTCGAGCAGTCGCGAGGCCATGAGGAAGGCGGGGCGATCCGGCAGGGGCGTGGGCGCAAAGCGGTCGCAGTCGACACCGGTGCCGGGAATGATCGATGTGCGAAGCGACTCGGGCACGACGCCCGCGGTGCGGAGCGTCGCGAGATCGTCGGCGTTCTGGAACGCGAGCCCGTCGAGGAGCGGCAAGGCGCGCCGGGCAAGCCGCAGGGTCGCGAAGCGGGCGAGGCGGGCCGCGAGGCCCGATTCCTTCGTGAACGCGAAGCCGAGGCCGGTGACCATCGCGAACCTTCGCGGCACGCCGGCTTGGGCGGCGGCGAGGGTGCCGTGCAGCACGCCCTTGGGATTGAAGCCGATCGAGAGGTCGGGCTCGAGCGTGCGAAGCGTGGCCGCCATCGCGTGGATCGCGGCGCGATCGGCGCGAGGCGAGAGGCCGCCCCGCGCCAGCGGAATCTCGCGCCATCCGATGCCGAGTTCGCCCAAGCCCTCTCGGATCGCGTCGCCGGGATCGGGCGAGAGCACGAACACCTCGTGGCCACGCTCGCGCAGCAGGCGCAGCAGCGGACCGCGGAAGCGGAGGATGCCGGCGGCGAACGGCATGACGAGGGTCGCTCTCACGGCTTCTCGATCCAGCCGATCAGGTGAGTGCGGAGGGGCGGGATCGCCGCGAGAAGCCGGTAGGCGACCAGCCCCGCGCCCCCCGGCAGTCGGAGGCACGCACGCGCGATCGGCGGCGCCAGCGTGATCCGGCGGATCTTCGCCTCGCCATTCGGGAAGAGCGAGCGCAGTTCCGCGGCCTTCACGCCCCGCACGTCGGGATTCCGCGGGTTGTCGAAGGCGAAGTCGTACCAGAGCACGGCGCCGCCTCGTCGCACAAGCCTCCACATCGACTCGGCCACCCGACGTCGCAGTCCCTGGTCGAGGATCGAGGTGAAGACCGTGCTCGCGAAGACCACCTCGAACGACTCCGTCTCGAGTCCGAGCGTCGAGGCGTCGCCTTCGAGGATGCGCACCTCGCTCGGCAGCGTCGACCTCGCAACCTCCACTCGAGCCGGCAGCAGTTCGTTTCCGACCAGTCGATCGGGAGAGAGCCCCGCCTCGAGGAACCGCCGCAGGTTGCCGCCGCCGCCGCAGCCGATCTCGAGCAGGCGAACCGCGGCCCTTGGAACGCCCAGCGAATCGATGAACGAGAGCAGGCGGGGAAACCGCTCGGATTCCGCGACCGGTCCGAACCGATCCGACCGCACGCGTCGTCGCGCATACCGATCCGCGATCGCCTCGAGTTCGGCTTGGGAGTCCCGATCGATCGACGAGCGCGGACTCGCGGACTGCTGCATCCGGATGTTCCTGCCGCCGATCGCGGATCAGCGGGTGGCGACGGGCGCCGCTCCCGGGAGCTCCACGATCGGCCTCTCGCCGAGGATGCGGCGCAGCGATGCGACGACGTGCCGCTGCTCGTCCTCACGCATGGATGGAAAGAGCGGAAGCGAGAAGGTCCCTTGCCAGCGATGCTCGGCGCCCGGGAACCACTCGGGACGCGCCTGCGTCTCCTGCTGCCAGTAGGTCATGCGATGCAGCGGGCGATAGTGGACGCTGGTGCCGACGCCCTCGGACGCGAGCCGCTCGATGATCGAGTCGCGTTCGAATCCGGAGTCGGGCGCCAGCACGATCGGGAAGAGGTGCCACGCGTGGTGTCGCGGATCGGGGGTGGACGTCGGCAACTCGATCGCGTCGAGGCCCGAGAGTTCCTCGAAGTACCGTTCGACGAGTCGCACTCGGGCTTCGTGGAACTCGAACGCCCGCTCGAACTGCGCGAGTCCGACCGCGGCGTTGAGATCGGGCATGTTGTACTTGTAGCCCGCCGCCACCACGTCGTACTGCCATCCGGCGCTCGTCGAGGTGAACCGCTTCCACACGTCGCGATCGATGCCGTGCAGCCGCATGCGGCGGACCCGCTCGGCGATGGCGTCGTCGCGGGTCACCAGCAGACCGCCCTCTCCGGTGGTCATGGTCTTGTTGGCGTAGAAGCTGAAGCAGCAGGCGGCGCTCCTTCCCGCGCCCACCAACGCGCTCTCGCCGCCGGCACCGGTCGGGTATCGGCTGGGGAAGGCGTGGGCCGCGTCCTCCACGATCGCGACGCCCCGCGGCTCGGCGATCGCGCGAAGCGCCTCGAGATCGCAGGCGAGCCCGCCGAAGTGGACCGGCATGACGACCCGCACCGCAGGATGGCGATCCAGCGCCGCCTCGAGGATCGCCGGGGTGAGCAGGCCCGATCGGGGATCGACGTCGCACAGGACGATCCGCCCGCCGAGATAGCGGACCACTTCCGCCGTGGCGGTGAAGGTCAGGGTCGGCACGAGCACCTCGGTGCCGGGCCCCACGCCGAGCGCCTCGACGGCCAGATGCAGCGCCGCCGTGCAGGAGTTGACCGCGATCGCGTGGGGCACCCCCAGCGTCTCGGCGAACCGTCGCTCGAGCTCCGCCGCGAACCGCGACGTGGTGAGCCATCCGCTCTCGAGCACCTGCTGCAGGTAGCGCAGTTCGTGGCCGGAGCAGTCGACTCGGAAGAAGGGGACGTTCATCGGGACTCGCCGGGATCGACGAGGGTATCGGGGGGCGACGAGCGGCGGAAGATCGCCAACGCCGTCCGCACGAGAATCGCGAGATCGCCGGCGAACGAGCGTTCTCGGACGTATCGCTCCGCGAGTTCGAGCTTGCGCGGCAGGATCTCGTCGCGGTAGGCGGCCTCCGGATCGGGCATGGCGGCGAGGATTCGCT
>JBMSXH010000067.1:0-8955 GCA_049425445.1 Phycisphaerales bacterium
TCGACCACCCGTGGCACCGGTTCGGCCACGGACGCTCGACGCCACTCGCCTGCCGCCCCCCGCGATCTCAAGCGCCCGCCGCCATCTTTCGGAGCACGAACTGGAGGATGCCGCCGTGTCGGTAGTAGTCGACCTCGACCGGCGTGTCGATCCGGCACAACGCTCTGAAGCGACTCGTCCTGCCCGACGGATGCGTGGCCACGACCTCGAGATCCTGGCGGGGCGCAAGATCGTCCGTCAGCGCCACCGCGAAGGTCTCGCTCCCGTCAAGGCCGAGCGTGCCCGCGTTCTCGCCAGGCATGAAGGTCATTGGGAGGACGCCCATGCCCACGAGGTTGCTGCGGTGGATGCGCTCGAAGCTCTCGGCGATCACCCCTCGCACGCCGAGGAGATTGGTGCCCTTCGCCGCCCAATCCCGCGAGGAGCCCATGCCATAGTCCTTGCCGGCCAGCACCATGAGCGGAGTGCTCGCGGCGCGATACCGCTCGCTCGCCTCGAAGATCGTCTTCACGCCGCCGTCGGTGAAGTCGGTGGTGAACCCGCCCTCGGTGCCCGGCGCAAGCTGGTTGCGAAGCCGAACGTTCGCGAACGTGCCGCGAGTCATGATCCGGTCGTTGCCGCGCCTCGACCCGTAGCTGTTGAACTCCGACACCGGAACCGACCGCTCGGTCAGCCACTTGCCGGCCGGCGAATCCTTCTTGATCGAGCCAGCGGGGCTGATGTGGTCGGTGGTGACCGAATCGCCGACCTTGACGAGACACCGCGCCCCTTCGATCGATCGGATCGCCGGCGCCTCCTTCGGCATGCCAGCGAAGAAGGGCGGATTCTGGATGTAGGTGCTGCCCGCGTCCCACCCGTACATCTGACCGCCCGTGGTTGGAATCGCCTTCCACTCGTCGGAGCCGTCGAAGACCGAGGCGTACTGCGACTCGAACTGCTCGCGGGTCACGCAGGTCGCCAGCAACGCGTCGATCTCCTGCTCGGTCGGCCAGATCTCGCGGAGGAAGACGTCGCGCCCCTCGCGATCGACGCCGATCGGCTCGCTCGAAAGATCGATGTCGACCGTTCCGGCGATCGCATACGCGACCACCAGCGGCGGCGACGCGAGGTAGTTGGCCTTCACATCGGGATGGATTCGACCCTCGAAGTTGCGGTTGCCGCTCAGGACGCTCGCGACGACGAGATCGTGCTTCACGACCGCCTCGCGAATCGGCTCGGGCAGCGGACCGCTGTTGCCGATGCACGTCGTGCAGCCGTAGCCGACCACGTGGAAGCCGAGCGTCTCGAGATCGCCGAGCAGACCAGCCTTGCCGAGGTACTCGGTGACCACCCGCGATCCCGGCGCGAGCGAGGTCTTCACCCACGGCTTGCGAACGAGGCCACGCGCCGCGGCCTTCTTCGCAACGAGGCCCGCGCCGATCATCACGCTCGGGTTGCTGGTGTTGGTGCAGCTGGTGATCGCGGCGACCACCACGTCGCCGTGGCGCAGTTCGAACCGCTCGCCGTCGCACTCGACTCGGACCGGCGTTCGGACCGCGGTCGCCACCGCCGGCGCGTCCACGTCGTCGAGCCCGCCCTCGCCGGCCCATCGATCGACGCGAACCGTCTCGACCGCATCGGGCTTTCCGAAATGGTCCGCCAGGCTGCGGTGCCACTGCGAGCGCATGTCGTCGAGATCCACGCGATCCTGCGGGCGGCGCGGACCGGCCAACGCCGGACGGATCTTCGAGAGATCGACCTCGAGCACCTCGGTGAACAGCGGATCGACCGCGTCGTTGCGCCACAGCCCCTGCAGGCGAGCGTACTGCTCGACCGCCTTGCAGAGGTCGCCGCCGCGGCCGCTCAGTTCGAGATAGCGGATGGTGTGCTCGTCGATCGGGAAGAGCCCGACCGTCGCCCCGTACTCGGGGGCCATGTTCGCGATCGTCGCGCGGTTGGCGAGCGGCATGTCCGCCAGGCCCGGGCCGAAGAACTCGACGAACTTGCCGACGACGCCGTGCGCCCGCAGCACCTCGGTCACGCGCAGCACGAGATCCGTCGCGTTGGCTCCCTCGGGAAGCCGACCATGAAGCCGCACCCCGACCACCTCCGGAATCAGCATGTAGCAGGGCTGGCCGAGCATCACCGCCTCGGCTTCGATGCCGCCCACGCCCCATCCGACGACGCCAAGCCCGTTGATCATCGTGGTATGGCTGTCGGTGCCGACGAGCGAGTCGGGGTACAGCGTGCGGCCGTCGTCCCAGACGACCTTCGCGAGATACTCGAGATTGACCTGGTGCACGATGCCGGTCGCCGGCGGCACCACCCGGAAGTTGCGCAGCGCCGACTGGCCCCACTTGAGGAACTCGTAACGCTCGCGGTTGCGGTCGAACTCGAGGCGGCTGTTGATCGAGAGCGCGACGCCGGAGTTGAACGCGTCGACCTGCACCGAGTGGTCGATCACGAGGTCGCACGGCACGAGCGGGTTCACCTTCGCCGGATCGCCGCCGAGCGAGACCATCGCGTCGCGCATCGCGGCGAGATCGACCACGCACGGCACGCCGGTGAAGTCCTGCAGCACGACTCGACCCGGCATGAACGCGATCTCGCGCTCGCCGACCTTCTTCGCATCGAACGCGGCGAGCGACTTCACGTGCTCCTCCGTCACCACGCGTCCATCGCAGTTCCGAAGGCACGCCTCGAGCAGCACCTTGATTCCCACCGGCAGCCTCGACACGTCGCCGTGCTCGCGAAGGGCGTCGATCCTGAAGATCTCTCGGTCTCCAAGGGCGGTCGAGAGGCGTTCGCGGGCGGACGAGAACGGATGGGCGGACATGGACGTTGGATCCTGAACGGGTGCGGACGAAGGACCGGGCCGTCGACGTCGAGGACCTCGGCGGCGACGCAGGATCGCATCCTACGAGACCATTCGACCATGGGGCATCGGTGCGCTCGCCAACTCGATCAGCCGCCGATTCGCGGGCGAACGGTGGGCCGTTCGCGGGGCGTCCAGGCGATGTGCCCCTCGGCGACCGACGAGGTCACGAACGCACCGCCGGCGATCTCCGAGCCTCGTCCGATCACGGTGTCGCCGCCGAGGATCGTGGCGTTCGCGTACACGACGACGTCGTCCTCGAGCGTCGGGTGGCGCTTCGCCCCTCGAACCAAGAGGCCCGCTTCGTCCCGCGGAAAGGACCTCGCGCCGAGGGTCACGCCCTGATAGATCCGGCAGCGATCGCCGATCACCGCCGTCTCGCCGATCACCACCCCCGTGCCATGATCGATGAAGCACGACTCGCCGATCGAGGCGCCCGGATGAATGTCGACGCCGGTTTCGCGATGCGCCGATTCCGCCAGCAGGCGAGCGAGCAGCCGATGGCCTTGGGCGTGGAGCTGGTGTGCCGCCCGATGGACGAGCAGCGCCCTCGGACCGGGCAAGCCGAGCACGACCTCGACGATCGATCTCGCCGAGGGATCACCCTCGAACGCCGCCGCGACATCGAGTCTCGCAAGCCGCGCGATCTCGGGCAGCGACTCGATGAACGGCTCGGGATCCGGATTGGCGGGCGCGGACTCCCAGACCGCCGAGCGAGCCAGAAGCGGCCCGACGCTATCCCGCAAGCGCCCCACCAGCCGGCCGCGAGATTCGGGGTCGCATGACGACGGCTCGAAGACCTCCGCAAACACTGCGCTGCGGAGGAGTGCGATGCAGGCGGCGACCTCGTCGTCCCGCGGCGGCGCCGGACGTTTCGGTCCAGACTCGCCGCGAGGTGGATCGATGGCGGCGGCGAGGTCGCGATCTCTCCGAGTTCGGTCGTCCATGCGGAAGCGGATGGTACGGACCGGCCCCGATGCGAAGGTTGCGGCGGCCGATGATGGAGTTTCGACCCGGACGGCCATCGCCAATGTCGGCCGCCGGGCCCGCCAGCACGGGACTCCCCACGCTCGACGCCGAGTCTCGACGCGATCAGAGGGTCCAGGAGGCGAGCAGAATCGTGACATCCGAGGGACCAACGACGCCGTCATGGTCGAGATCCGCGGCGCAGTCGCCCTTGGGTCGGCAGGGTCCCCACCATCCGAGCAGCATCGCGAGATCGGCGGCATCGATCCGGCTGTCGTCGTTGAGATCGGCCGGATCCTCGAGTCGGACGATTCGGCCTTGTCCCTCGACGGGATACATCGCCGCGGAGATCTCGCCGCCAAGGCCCACCTCGAGATACTCCGCCAGCGCCCGCTGACAGGAAACGCCGAGGTTCACGAACGGAAGGTCCGCCAGCGGATACTCGTCGCCTCCTCGAGCCAGGATGTCCGGCAGCACGATCGAGATCGGAGCGGCTCCCTCGACCGGAACGCCGTTCGACACGATCACCGATCCGCTCGACAGGATCACGCCGCGCACGCGGGAGCCGGGCGGAAGGTCGACGTTGAAGGTGAATCGGCATCCGGAGACCTGGGCGAACCGCCCGGTGCCGGAGTCCGGGTAGCCGGCCGGCACCGCGACTCTGGAGACCGCGTTCTCGAGCACCTCCTTGAACCGGGCCACCGGGACCTCCGGGACCACCGTGATGAAGTTGACGAACGGCAGCATGAGGTAGGTGTCGAGTTCGCTGATGTCGCCGGGCGGCAGGATCGAGTCGTTGCGAATGCCGCCGCCATTCATCAGGGCGACGTCCGGCACCGGGACTCCGGACGACTTGGCGATGTTCGCCGCCGCCTCGAGCAGCGCATCGGCGATCAGGTTGCCTTCGTTGGTCTCCCGGAATCGGACGTGCCCCTGGATGCCGTCGAGCGGAACCTCCGACTGGGCCACCAGGCTCTCCGCCAGGCCCGACACGCACTCGAAGACCGGCTCGAAGACCGTCGCCTCCACGACCGGATCGCCGTCGACCGCGTCCGGAGCATCGCCTCCGAGCACCCGGATCGGACCGCTGGTGGGATCGATCGAGACGAGTTCGCCCGCGGCATCGAAGGTGACCGAGAGCCGCCCCAGATAGGAATAGCCGTCCGCCGTCGCGACCACCGGCACGATTCGGCCATCGGCATCGGCGGCCAGCTTCGGATAGGGACCGACCGGCTCGTCGCCCGGCAGGAGCGGCGTTCCAGGATTCGCCAGGAGATCGGCGCCATCCGCCGCGATCGCGAGGTCGACTCCCGAGAGCGTCGAGATCAGTTCGACCGACTCCCCGATGTTCTGCATGTGGCTCGTCAACACGATGATCCCGACTCCGCTCGCGAGGAGTTCGTCGATCGCGGACTGCACCGCCGCCCGAACGTCCGCATCGACGATCACCGCACCGGGGCTCGAGAGGTAGGGAAGCGCGGGCGTGGTCGCCCCGACGACTCCGATCTGACGACCACCGACCTCGAACACCGCGGACGCGGCGATTCGGCCCGCATCCGCGAGGGCGGCGAGCGAAGGCACCGGCGACACATCGAGGTTCGCGGAGAGGAATGGGATCCCGTTTCCGACGCCCTCGATCAACTCGGCGAGCACATCGGGTCCGAAGTCGAACTCGTGATTCCCGAGGCAGATGGCGTCGTACCCGATCTCGGTGAGCGCGATCGAATCGAGGAACGGCACGCCGTTGCGAGTCCCGCAATCCCATTCCGGTCCGGCGAGCACATTGTCGCCGGAGGTCACGAGCAGGCTGTTGCCTTGGCCTGCGGCCGCCCGCGCATTCGCGACCACGGTCGCGAACCTTGCCACGCCGCCAAAGTCGGGCTGCGTGCTCCGGACGCTGATGAGCCTCGACTCGGCATCGTTGTTGTGAAGAAGCGTGAAGGCGAAGTCGTCGCCGGCACCGCGTGCCGACGCGACCACCAAGGCGATCGGCGCTGCCAAACACAGCCGCCGAACGAGATCGAATGTCCGCATGCGAGGTGCTCCTGTTCGAGACGAGCGTAGATCCGCGCCCTCCGGATCGCGCGCGGCAAATCCGCAATCGATGACTGGCACGGAAATCGGAACGAACTCTCGGACGCGGTCTGGACCGAATTCGACGATCGAATCCGTTCGCTCCGCCTCGATGCTCGGCCCGGAAACGAACGCCGCCGTCCCAAGGGACGGCGACGTGGTGCTCTTCTGACTGTTCGGACGACTCAGTTGCCCGGATTGCCGCCTTGTCCACGGCCACCGCCCGGTCCGCGACCTCCACCCTGACCACCGCCCTGTCCGCGACCGGGGAAGCCTTCCTGCCGGAAGCTGTCCATCATCTCGCGACGCTCTTCCTGGCTCAGTTCGCCGTCGCCGTCCTTGTCGAAACGCTGGAGGGCCTGCTCACGCATCTCGGCGAACTGGCCAGCACCGGCGCCGCCACGGCCCCGCCGGGTCGACGGGAGCTGCTCGACCTGCTCGGGAGTCAGCAGCGCCTCGAGCCGCTCGCGGTACTGGCGATCGAGTTCACCGCGGGTATCCATCGCCTCCCGCATCGGGTTCTCGGGACCGGGGCCGAATCCACCGGGGTTGAATCCGCCGCCCGCCATCACCCCCGCGATCGCGGCCACGAAGCGCTCCGCCTCGTCGAGCTGCTGCTGGGGCTCGAACCTCTTCGTCAAGGCGAGCAGTTGCTCGTTGCGAGTCGCCATCTCCGCCTCGAACGCCGCCTGGGTCGCCATCACCGCCTCGAGCACGCTCGCATCGAGGCCATCGATGCCAAGGGCGGCCGCGAACGCGCGGGCCGTCGGGGTGGCCTGATAGATGCGCTCGAACCCGGACTCGAGAATCGCCTGATTCAAGGACTTCGCCTCGGCCGAGTCGCCGAGTTCGGCGACGAGCCTGCTTCGATAGAGCTCGTTCACGTCGCGAAGCGCCGTTCGGGCCTGCATCTGCCGCTCCATGGTTCGCAGGGCGCCCGCGGTGTCGCCATCCTGGATCGACCGGTACATCTGGGCGGAGGTCGTCGCCACCACCTCGTCGCGGCGGCGGATCGCCTGATCGAGCACCACCTCGTACTCGTCGAGGATCGAATCGAGCTTCGAGAGCGACTCCTCGGGCAACTCCGCCTGATCGACGATCAGGAAGAGGTTGAGGCCCTCGCCGGAAAGTCGCGCCTTGGGCAGGCTCTTCTCGCGAACCAGGAACCGCTCGAAGGCGGGCCACAGGTCGATCTGCTCGTCGGTGAGCTGCACCTTGAGTCCGTCGACGAACGCGGCGCGCATCGCGGCCTTCTTCGCCTGCCACTCCTGAAGCCGAGCGAACATCTCGCCCATCGTGGCCTGCATCTGGGCGGCCATGCCGTTGTCGCCCTGCTCGGCGGCGATCTCCTGCTGCAGCTTGCCCATCCGCTCGCGCCAGATGTTCCGGATCTGCTCGGGATCGAGTTCGCCGCCCGCGGCATCCTGCATCTCGCGAATCTCCTCGCGGATCGACCGGGCCTCGTCCTCGAACCTCGTGCGCATCTCCGGACTCACCATGTTCGAGAACATCTGGCGACCCATCTCCGCCATCTGCTCGGTCACGCGACCGGAGGCGGTGCCGTAGTCGTTCTCGTAGTCGCCCATGAGCGTCTCGACGACGAGGCTCTGGGTGTCGTCGAGTTCGAGTTGGCTCACGAAGAGCGGCACATCGCGGCGCACGAAGTCGGGCTCCATGAGCTCACGGACGTCGCGCATTCCGCCGCCCATGCCTCCCATCCGGCCTCCCATGCGTCCGCCCGGCCCACCCATGCCTCCGCGGCGACCTTCCCCGCCGCCGCCGGCGTCCTGCCCTCGCTGTCCACGGCCGCCTTGCCGTCCACCAGCCTGCCCTCCGCCACCCGAAGCTCCATCCTGAGCCGAAGCGACCGAGAGCCAGCCGCCAAGCGGTCCCTCGGTCGGAGCCAGAAGCAGTCCTGCGGTCGCAACGGCCAGCAGGGCGGAGGTTCGACGGAGACTCGCAATCCGGATCTTCGAACTTGGCATGGGGGTCTTCCTGATGGAACGGTCGGAGGGGTTGGCGACGAGATTCGGAGGCCCGGGCAGTCGCTGTACCGCCGCGGCTCCGAACGGCTGCAACGCGTGAGCCCGTCTCTTATGGCAGCGTTCCGTCGGGTTCGTCTGGCAGATCGCGTTGGACGCTGGTTGACGGCGATCGTGGCGTGAATGGTCGGCGCCACCTCCCGGATCTCCTTCGAGGCCCAAGTCGGAAGCGGGCTCGGTGGCTCGGATGAACGTCGCGATCGGAGGTCGGGGTCAATCCGGGTTCAGTTCGAGCCGAAGGACTCCATTCGGTCGACTCGCGGTCCTCCGGCATTCGGGTCGTCGATCGCAATGCCATGCTCTTGCGAGGCTTATGTCAGAAGTCGCATCCGTTTCGGTCCTGATCGCCGACGACGACCCGCTCGCCGCCGGGTGCTACGCGCGGTGTCTTGGCGATCACGGATACGCCGCCACGGAGGTCGGCTCGCTCGATGCGGCGGCGACGGCGGTCCGCGCTGGGACAGCCCCGGGGATCTGGATCGTCTCGGACGGGGCGTGGGGACGCCGGATCGGCGACCTGGTTCGTGAGCTTCGCGGCCTCGATCGCGATGCCGCGATCTTGGCGGTTCTCCCCTTCGGAACCCTGGAGGATGCGGTCGCCGCCATGCGCGAGGGGGCCGACGATGTGCTGTCCAAGCCGATCGTCGACCGTGAACTCGTCCGCGCCATCGAACGGGTCGGCGAGCGCCGACGACTCGGGTCCATCCGCGCTTCCGCGGGAGCCAACCCGAACGGTCCGGATCTTCTGATCGGCAGCGATCCCCGGATTCTCCGAGTGCAGGATCTGGTGCGATCGGCGGCAGCCACTCGCGCGACGGTGCTCGTCTCCGGCGAATCGGGCACCGGCAAGAGCCTGGTCGCGAGAACCATCCACGCGATTTCGGATCGTCGAGATGGACCCTTCGTCGAGGTCTCCTGCGGATCGCTCTCGGAGACGTTGCTCGAGTCGGAACTCTTCGGCCATGTCCAGGGCGCGTTCACCGGCGCGATCGCCGACAAGAAGGGACGCTTCCTCGCGGC
>JBMSXH010000068.1:0-8939 GCA_049425445.1 Phycisphaerales bacterium
GACGCTCGAAGCGGGCGAGATCGAGACGCTGCTTTCGAATCCTCTCTCCGGGGCCGAACTCGCGGTCGACGCGGCGACGGCATGGATCGCGCGAAGTCTCGGCGCCAACGCCCTCGGCCGCTCCACGACGCCTGCCGGCGGTCGCCCCCCCTTCTCCACCGGTCGACTGGCGCTGCTCGCCTACGAACTCGGCGCCATTCTCGAGCCGGCGGCCCGCGATCGCCATCGCGCGCGACCTCGTCTCGGCAGCGGCCCGCTCGCATTCGCCGCCTCGCTCGAGAACGCCCAGGCGTTCGATCATGCTCGCGAGGTGTGGTGGCGGATCGGCGAATCGCCGTGCGAGACGGAGGCCCCCGACGGCGAGGACATCCCGGTGGACGAGGTCCCCTGGTCGCTTTCGCCGCTTCGGCCAGACCGAGGCGATGCCGCGTTCGAGGCGAACGTGCGGCGCTGCGTCGATCTCATCCATGACGGCGACCTGTTCCAGGCGAACCTTGCGGAGCGATTCACCGCGACGCTCGACGGCTCGCCGCGCGATCTCGCCGCCGCAGCGCTTCGCCGCGGCTCCGCCCGCTTCGGAGGCTACGTCGAGATCTCACCCGACCTCGCCGTGCTTTCGCTGAGTCCGGAACTCTTCCTCGCAACCGGCGCCTGGGCCGGATCGTCGGCGGGCGTCGTGACCTGCCCGATCAAGGGCACGCGTCCGGCGGGCGCCGATCTCGACGCGTTCGCGGCCGATCCGAAGGACGCCGCGGAACTCGCCATGATCGTCGATCTCATGCGGAACGATCTCGGCCGCGTCTGTCGGCCCGGCAGCGTGCGGGTCGTCGAGCCGCGCCGGTTCGAGGTCCATCCGACCGTGATTCACGGTGTCGCCGAGGTGCGCGGCGAGTTGCGGGAGGGAACCGATCTGGCCACGCTGCTCGTGGCGACCTTCCCGCCCGGATCGGTGACCGGGGCGCCGAAGATCCGGGCGATGCAGGTCATCGACGCGTTCGAGCCCTCGCCGCGGGCGGCCTACTGCGGCAGTCTCGGATGGGTCGACGATCGCCACGGACTCGTGCTCAACGTCGCGATCCGCACCGCGGTGCTGCGTCGCGATCGGGAAGCGAGCGACGAACGCTGGGAGGTCGAGTACCACGCCGGCTGCGGCATCGTGGCGGACAGCGATCCCGCCGCGGAGTCCGCGGAAAGGCGCGACAAGACCGCGGTGCTCGGCCAGTGGTCGAGCTGAGCGATCGTCCTCGCCACCCGATCAGGCCGCGCGTCGATCCTCGTCGGAAAGGCGCTGCTGCCGGCTCTGCCGCGAGGCGATCGCGCCGAGCACCTGACGTGCGACGAGCGAGGCGTGGTCCGCATCGGCCGTGAAGTCGAACGCGATGCCCGCGTAGGTCGCACCGCCGGCCTCGAGGTGCGTGTGGGCGATCCGTGCGGTTGCGCAGAGCGGCAACACGCTCTCGGGACGCAGATCCAGTTCGAGCCAGAAACGCTGGTGGTGCGCCAGAAGTCCGGCGAACTCGGACTCGACGCGAAGTCCCGCCCCACCGCCTCCGAGGTTCATCAGGGTCGCGGAGAACTCCGGACCGAGCGTCGGGCGCACGCTCTCGGAATCCCACTCCCGCGACTCGAGTGATTCCCCGGCATCGAGCCGCTGCGCCGCGATCGCCAGCAACCGCTGCATCGGTCGAACCGAGTCCTTGTCGAGCAAGGGCCAGACCCGGATCTGCGGAAGCGAAAGCGACGCCGCCTCCACCCGAAGATGGGTGCGTCGCGTACGGGAGACCTCATCTGGCATGGCGATGCGGATCGTGCGGATCGGACGTCCGGAGATCGACGAGGGACCGCCCGGACCGAGGCACTCGGTCCTGAAGAGCCACCGATTGGGTCCGACGACGATGGCGCCGAACACCGTGACCCCGGCGGGCATCGGGACGACGCGATGCAGCAGCTCGGGAGCCTCGAGGTCGATCCACGAGTCGGACATGCGATGGATGCGCAACTTCCACACGAGATCCGCCGACACGACGCCTTCCGCGTCCGCCCCGCCCGCTCCAGCTGGCGCGATCGCGATCTCGAGGGTTCCGCCACGACCGGCGAGCTGGTCGAGACTTCTGCGCCAATGGAGAGTCCGGGAACGGAATGCAGGCACGGCGTCGCTCCTGTGCAACCGACCGTCGTGACCCCGGAGACTCCGGGACCCTTCGGCCGATGCATGGCTGTCGACGCTGCCACGGCCTCGCTTCAGCGAAAGCGGAGGTTCGCCATCGTCGACCCAGGATGGAGATCCCCTCTCTTCACATCGGGCGTCACGACGGGCCGGGCAGCCCGCGTCCCCCGATCGTCAAGCGACGTCGCAGGAGCTTGAGCCGAATCGCCGCACGCCGCAGTTCCGACGATCCCGCTTCGATCTGCCCGAAGCGGGCCCGGTAATAGAGGTCGACGATCGCTCGGGTGTGGGTCACCGCGTCATCAACATGGCTCGGCAGCGACGCGAGGAATCGGCGCGGCGGTTCCCAGCTCGGCCGATCCCACCCAGCCCGAGACCACAGCCGCATGGCCTCGAGGTGGATCTCCGCGATCGCCATCAGCCGACGTCCGGCTCCGATCGGCAGCGCCGCCTCGCGCCGAAGTCGACGTCGCCGACCGATCGCCAGGGTGACGGCCGCGATCGCGGTCGCCGTGCCGAGCAGGATCGCCCCCACCCACGGCAGCGCGGCGGCGCCGAGTTCGAGCCGGCGTGTGGTCTCGCGAAGGCGCTCCGAGGCGGACTCGATCGCTTCTTCCACCGCATCCGACCAGCCTCGCGCCACCCGATCCGCGAGCGAGGCCTGCACGGCTCCGTCGTAGCTCACGATCCGACTGTTCCAGAAGAGTTCGATGCGGTCGTAGATCCAGCGCCATTCGTCAAGCCAGCTTCGTCGCGACGCCGCGAGCGCCTCGAGATCCGCTCCTGGAGTCGGGTCGAGCGCATTCCAGAGGTATCGCCCCGTGCGGATCTCGACCCACGCGTGCGCATTCGATTCTCGCACCACGTACTGCGCGGTGCCCTCGTCCCACTCCATCGCGATGAAGCCCGTCACGAGCCTCGCATCGACGCCAACGGAACGGCAGAGCGCCGCGAGCGCCGAGGCGAAGTACTCGCAGTGACCGAAACGATGACGGACGAGGAAGGACTCGATCGGATCCTCGCCATCGAAGCGCACGAACTCGCCCAGATCGGTCGTGTAGAAGAACCTCCCCTCGTCGCGAAGCCAGGCAAGAAGGACGCGGGAGATCCGCCTGTTGCGATCCCACCGGACTTCCGGATCCGCGGCGGCGGCGGCCTCGTCCGGAAGATCCGCGAGGTCCGGATCCCCCGACCGCTCCGCCAGGATCGACTCCGCGATCTCGCGAATGCCCGCCACCGGAAAGTCCGGCAGCGGCGGGATGCGGGCTCCGATCTCCCCGAGCAACGGCTCCAACGTCTCAGGGCCCGGAAACGGCTCGATCTGCACCTCGTAGCTCTGCAGCCGGCTCAGCCTTTCGATGCCGATCTCGCGCACGATCAGGGTCGAGAGATCGATGCCGAAGCTGCGGCGATCGGGAGCGGAGAGTCCGATGGGCGCGAACGCCGCGAAGACGGTGTCGGTCGCCATGCTGCGCATCACGACCTGCTGCCGATAGGTCTCGCTCCGCGGCCGGACCGGCGGCAGCGAGAGCGGCGTCATGGCGAGGTCCGGCCGCACCGTCACCGTGCGCATCCGGCTTCGCGAGGAGGAGGAGGTCCAGCGACTCGTCTCGGGGACGTAGTCGCTCATCACCGAGCCGCGAAGAAGGAGCGGCTGCGGGAATCGGACCGACTCGCCCGCGCGGTCGAGCCAGCGAACGCTGAAGACCTCGCGACGGCTCTCGCTGATCCGTTCGCCAGCGAAGAGGTCGACCTCCTCGGCGAAGCCCGAGACCGGCGTGCCCGTCACGCCACCACGCCTCGGATCGGCTTCGAGTCGGCGGGGAAACACCACGAACACCACCATCGCCAGGAGCGTCGAGCCGATCGCGGTCAACGCCACGGTGCGCCGAAGCTGCGACGGGAATCGGCGACCCGCGACCCGCTCCGTGCCGTCGGTGGATCCCTCCCGCTGGGTCGACACGAGCTGCAGCAGCATCGCCACGCGGATCGTCCCGACGCCATAGGCCAGCAGGAGGATCGCGAAGAGCAGGTCCACGGTGTGCAGGGCCCCGGCCACGACGAGCACCGCAGACAGGGCGAGCAACTGCGCGTCGTCGCGTGGGCTGCGCCTTTCGTAGAGCTTGAGCACCGAGAGCCACATGGCGAATCGCCCGAGCAGCGTCATCGCCTCGGATGGATCCGGATTGATCAGCCACGACCATCCCGACTCCGCGAAGATGAGCACGGTGAGCACGTTCGCGGCCCATCGCGGAAGCGTGCGCCCGCGGGGGCCCTGCGTCACGTACCAGCTCAACGCCCCGAGACCGCCGGCGAGCAGGAACATCCCGATCGATCGCTGGCTCACGCAGAAGGCCGCGATGGCGATCTCCGCAAGCACCAGCAGTTCGAGCCGCACGCGTCGCAACGGCTTCATGGCGTCGCCTCCGACGGCACCTCGACGATCCGGTCGTACTGGGTGGCGACCAGCGTCCAGCCATCCCCGGCGGCAGCGTGATCGAGCCGTGACGGGTGTACCGGGTGCACCATCGCCCGGACGGTGCGGACCGGAATCGCCGCCGGGCGCGAGGCTTGGCGAGGCTGGTCGAGTTCGATCGCCGCCAACGCTCCGAGCAGCCGTTCAAGATGCCAATGCCCGCTCCGCACGGGAAGCCGAGGTGCCTCGAGCCCCAGCACCTCGAGTCCGACCTCGTAGCCCTGTCGCATGGCTTCGGCCGCGAGCGACGCCGCGATGGTGATGGCCCGCTCCTCGAGTTCTCGGGGCGCGATCTCCCCGGATCGAAGATTCGCCGTCGGGGTACGCGCGTCGAGCACGACCATCAGCCTCGGCGGCCCGCTCACGGACCGTTCGATCGTGGCGAGGCGTCCGAGACCGGCGAAGCGCTTCCAGGCGATCTGTCGGATGCTGTCCCCGGGTCGATAGTCGCGAAGCCCCAGGAAGTCCTCGCCATCGCCCGAGCGAGGCAGGGCGTCGAGACCGCCTCCCCGACCGGAACGCAAGCCGGCGAGCACGCCCGCCCGCACCGGCAGGGTGCGAGGATGCACGAGCACCTCGAAACCGCGCTCGATTCGCAGCACCTTCTCGATCAAACCGAAGGGAAAACGGCTGGAAACATCGATCTCTCGAAAGGTCATTCGCCCACGGCGCCTCGGGAGGATCCAGGTCTCCGCGTGCATGGTCTCGCCGGGGCCGACGTGCACGAGGCCGGCGGACGCCGGTTCGCAGAACCGATCCCACCCATCGACTTCGCCCGCCGGCCTCTCGCGGATCGCGAGTCCGAACGCGCTCCACACCCGCGAGCGGTTGACGACCTCGTAGCGGAGCTTCGCCGGCTCTCCCGCCACCGCGCGGCGAGGATCGAGACGACGCACGGAGAGCTTCATCAGCATGAAGCCCGACACGACGCCGGACACGAGGATCGAACCGAGCATCAGCCCGAAGATCCAGACGAGCAGGTTGTTGGGCCGGGTCGCCGCCGCGACGCCGAGCAGCAACGTGACCGCGAGGAACAGCAGCCCCGCCAATCGAACGCGATATCGATAGCGAGCCCGCGGCCGAGCGCGGCTCGCTACGGCGTCCGCCACAGGTCCGCCTCGCGATAGAGATCCTCACCGCGGCCCGATGGGCGCCTTTCGAAGTCGAGCACCTCTTCCGGCGACGCGCGTCGGATGGTGATCAGCAGCCGCTCGTCGCTGTGGGGCTTCGGCAGCCGGACCGTGCCCTCGGCGAAGCCGAAGCGCGAACGGACCGCCCTCACCAGCCACTCCTCCGACATCCAACCGGCGCCGAACGCGTCGATCTCGATGTCGAAGGAACCCTCCGGATCGGAGACCCCCGAGCCGACCTGCTGCGCGTTCAGACGGCCCGGATCGCGGGTGAAGGAGATCCGGGTGCTCCCGATTCCGGCCGCGGCGAGACGCGCGGCGCTTCCGGAGACGACGGTGATGAAGTCGAAGTCTCCCTCGACCACGCGACCCTTGACGCGATGCGCACCGCACGCGGAGACGAAGGCCGCCGAGAGCACCAGCGTCGCGAGGAGCACCCTTCCGGACAGTCGATCGAGGAGGTTCATGGGTCCTCGGAGCGTATCGCCCCCGGCTCCGGAACGCTCGCGTTCGGAGCGCAGCCATCGAATCCCGAGGTGAGACCGACGACCGCCATGGCCAGCCCGGCGAGCAGCGAAAGTGCCACGACCACCGCGCCTGCGGCCCGCAGGCCCCGAGCCACCAGACGCACCCGCCGGGCCGAGGCGAGGGTCGCCTCGATCTGCGAGACCTCGCGTCGGTCGAGCTCCGAAGACTCCTCCCTGATCGGGACCTCGGTCACCGCATGCCCTCCGTTCCGATCCCGGGCTCGAGCTTGACCAGTTCGGCCTCGAGCGCGGTTGCGTCGTCGGGGCCAAAGGTTCGATCTCCGAGGTCGACTCGCCAGTCGGACATCGAATCGAAATCGGCGATCGATGCGGGCGCCGAGATGATCGCCCGCCCGGCGAGATCGACGGGCTGGACGAGCCACCCGTCGGCGGCGACGCCGACCAACGCTGCCCACTCGCGGTCGACCGCCGTGGACGATGCGGTCGAGACCAGAGCCCGAAGGCCCGCGCACCCCGACTCGATCGCCTGCGCGACCCGCGACAGCAGCGGCGCGTGCGCGGCGACCAGTCTGCGCAACCGAGCCGCCTCGTGACGGCTTCGAAAGAGACCGACCTCGCCCCGTGCGACCCGCTCGAGCAGTTCCAGAGGCGGCACCGGAATGCGTCGAAGGCTCCCTCGCCTCTCCGCCGCACAGACCACCGCAATGCGTTCGTCGATCTGGAGGTCTGGCTCGAGTCGTCGTCGATCTTCGAGGGACCCCGGCGCAGCGGGCCCCAAGGTGGCGAGCACCTCGTCGAGCCGCTCCAGCGAGACGTCGCTCGCCGGCCCGATCCGCCACGGAGTCTCGGGATGCGGCGGCTCTTCGAGAAGCAACGCTGCAAGCGCGTCGAGCATCGCCGCACCGGCGGCCGCCAGCGGCTCGGGAATCTCGAGCAGTTCAAGATCCGGTCTCCCACATCGAGAGAGGCCCGCTGTCGAGAGCCAGACCATCGACGCACCCGGTCGACGGTGGACCCGCACGCACCAGAGCTCGTCGAGCGACGCAAGCGGATCGAGGGCCCGATCGAGCGTCCACTCTGCCGAGTCGAGCCACCGGCCGGTGACGGGATCAAGCAGCGCCGAATCGGCACCGGCCGTGTGAAGCCATCGCTTCATCGCGCGATGCCGTGCCAGCGATGACGAAGCGTCGTCGGGTCCAGATGCCGAGATCAGCGTCTCGATCCCGAGGATCCAGCTGGACTCCGCCGCCGAGGCGGGGACGTCGCCATCGCTCGATGGCTCGCACCAGAGAAGCCACGCTGGGGCACCGACCTCGTGAGCGACCATTGCCCAGGCGACCGGAGGTGCCGCTTCAAGCATCCCGACGGACTCGATCTCGAGACCAACCCCGTGCGCCGCCTCGGCGACCTCTCGCGGATTCGGCGGTACGCCCCCGTTCGCCCAGGCAAGCAGGCGCGATGGAGAGGGTTCGGTTCGCCATCGGCCCGTCTCGAGAGCGTCGGCGCGGCCGTAGGCATCGCGAGAGTCATGGCGGGTCGGGGTCGGATCGGACATGGAAGGGTTGGGGTGATCTTGAGGGGCCACGAGTTGTCCGCGGTTTCCCCGAGTCTAGGGCTCGACGAAGCGGCACTCGGCGCCTCAAGCGGATCATCGATCGAGCCAGCGTCGGGTTGCGGCGGCGGGGAGCAGCGGTTCCAATCTCGTGCGAGTCACCTCGTGCATCTCCTGCCCCTGCGATCCCGATCCGTCGTCTCGACCGGCCTCGCCGGAGGAATCGCATGGATGTTCGCGCTGCTCGCCGCGAGTACGGCGGAGCCGTCTCCGCAGGGCGCCTTGCCCCCGCTCGCCGGGACGCCGGGCCGCCCAATCTCGAACGAGGCGTTCCCGCTGAGCCAAGAGGATCTTGCCGCCCGTGCCGAGGTGATCGTGCACGGGACGATCGAATCGATCTCGATCGTCCGCGACGTCACCAACCTGTTCGACGAACGATCCTTCACCGCGGTCCTGCGCGTGGATCGGGTCGAGCGCGGCGAAGGAATCGCACCGGGCGATCGCCTTCGAGTGGAGTACTGGCGACGACAACCGCTCGTCGCGAGCGCGAGCGAATCGGTCGGCGGCTACGCGCCCCTTCCATGGAAGGACACCACCGTCTGGCTCTTCGCTCGCCGGGAGACGGAGGGTGCCGGTAACCTCGCGCCCCTCCTGCCCAATGGGTGGGTTCCGGACGAGGATCGGGCCGCGGATCCCGAAGGCCTGCTCGGGGGAGAGATCGTCGCCGTACGAGACAATCGAACAGTCTCGCTTCTGCCGTGGTCTTTCGTGCCTCTCGTCGCCTCGGCTGTGTTGGGCCTTGCCGCGATCAAGGCCGGTCCCCAAAGCCGCGGTCCCATGCTCCTGCTCGCAGCGGGGCTGGCGGCGGCGGGCCTGGCACTGGCCGTCTGGTGACCGAGCCTCGTCGCCACGACCTCGAACGTCTCGACGCGACGATCGTCCGATGAAGCTGATCGACGACATCACCTCGCTCCCGGCCCGTCACTCCGCCTGCTTCGTGCCCACGATGGGCGCCCTGCACGAGGGACATGGGTCGCTCATTCGGCTCGCCGTCGAAACCGGCCGGCCGGTGATCGTCTCGATCTTCGTGAACCCGACGCAGTTCGCTCCCGGCGAGGACTTCGAT
>JBMSXH010000069.1:0-8893 GCA_049425445.1 Phycisphaerales bacterium
CGAGAAGGGGCTGGGGCAGGGCGGGCCGATGCGGCGGGGTGGGATCGGCGGGCGTATTCACGGCGACGGCTTCTCTTCGCGATCCCGAGTGGATTCGGGCGAAGGCAGGACCAGCCGTGCCCCTTGCGCATCGATCTCGACCGCCAGTTCCCGCCCGCCGTCGGACCACGCTCTCGGCGAGATCGGGCCGCGATCGACGACCATCGCGATCATCAGAATCGGCAGGTAGGCGAGGCTCGACAGGAACACCCTTCGCGCATCGGGAACGCTTCGGGTGCGATAGAGCCGCCACGAGGCCACCGTCATCCACACCGCGAGCACAACCGAGATCGAACCGTACCACCATCCCGCAAGGCCCATCCGCACTCCGAGAAGCCCGAGCGGAACGAGCAGCAGACTGCCGGCGAGCACGACCAGACTCGTGATCTCGCCTCCGCGATCGACCGCCGGAAGCATTCGGAATCCGCCGCGGTCGTAGTCCTCGCGGTACATCCAGGCGAGCGCGAGAAAGTGCGGCAGTTGCCACACGAAGAGGATCGCTCCGAGCAGCCACGACGCTGCGGGAAGCGCGTCGGTCGCGGCCGCCCAGCCGATCATCGGCGGCAGGGCGCCGGTGATCGCGCCCACAAGCGTGTTGAAGGTCGTTCGGGGCTTGAGCGGCGTGTAGACGACGACGTAGAGCAGCAGGTTCGCCAGGGCGAGCCCCGCGGCAAGCAGCGTGGTGAACTGGGCGAGCACCGCGACGCCGAGGTAGCCGAGCACCACGCCGCCGACGAAGACCGGGATGCGGCCGACCCGGCCGGTCGGAAGCGGTCGGTTTCGGGTGCGGTGCATGCGGGCGTCGCGGGCGATCTCCGCGAGCTGGTTCAGCATGCTGGCACTCGCCGCCGCGAGCCCGGTGCCGAGCACCGTCCAACCGAGACGACTCCAGTCGACCTCGAACGGCGCCGCGACCACGAATCCTGCGGCGGTGGTGGCGAGCACCAGCGCGGTGAGCCGGGCCTTCGAGAGTTCCGAGAGCGTCCGCACGACGCCGCCCGATCGCGCAGCCTCGGTGGAGGGCGCCTCGGGAGCGCCCGAGGCGGAGGTCGTCGCGTCGGCAGGGGAAGCGGTCATGCGGTGGTCGCGGGAACGATCCATAGTATGTCGAGCGTCCAGCGGAACTGCGGCGGCGAGGGAACGATTCGCAACCGCCCGAGGACGACGACGAAGCGAGTTCGACCATGACCACCATCGCCCCGCCACCGAAACTCGACGACCCGCCCCGGGCCATGGCCTCGGTCGCCACCGTCATCGTCGATCGGCCACGCTCGAGCGGCGCCTTGGCGATCGATCTTGCGCTCGGCTTCGCGGGCACGGTGGCGATGTGGGCGGTCGGCTACGTCTGCATGACGGCACCGGGGCTCGTCGTGGGGGAGTTCCTCTTCGCATTGACGATCGCCGCACTGCTTGGCGTCGCGATCCTCGCCGGCCGACTCCATCCCATCGGGTTCGCGCCGACGGCGGGGTGGCGGCGCGGCCTTCGGGTCGGCCTCGTCTCGGCGACGGTCAATCTTCTCATCGTGGGCAGCCTCTTCGGCAGCGGTTCGGATCTCGCCACGGCGGCCCTGTGGATCGGAGGCCTCTACGTCGTCTCGGCGGCGGTCGGGGTCGCGGGCGGAGCGGTGGGGCAGATGCTCGAGCCGATGCGGCGCGAGATTGCGCCGCTCGGCCTCTTCGGCGCCGTCGCCGCGACCGCGGTCTTTCTCCTGCTCATCACCGGCGGCCTCGTCACCGGCATGGAGGCGGGCCTGGCGGTCCCGGACTGGCCGAACTCCTTCGGCCACAACATGCTGCTCTATCCGCTCAGCGAGATGACCGGCGGCATCTACTACGAACACGCGCATCGCCTCTACGGCATGCTCGTCGGCGTCACCGCGCTCACCTTCCTGGTGCTGGCGTGGCGGCTCGATCGCCGGAACACGGTGCGCTTCGTCACGCTTGCCGTGTTCACGATGGTCTGCGTGCAGGGACTGCTCGGCGGCCTCCGCGTGACCGGCAACCTCACGATGAGCCAGGACGCCGCGGACCTCGCGCCGAACCTCACGCTCGCGATCGTCCACGGCGTCTTCGGGCAGGTGATCTTCGCGACCTTGTGCGGACTGGCGGTGGTGACGAGCGGTTCGTGGAGCCGGGCGACGCCCTCGGCGGTCGCCGGCGGCGACTCCGATCGGTTCCTCTCGGCGGCGCTGCCGTTCGCCATCGTCGGACAACTGGTGCTCGGCGCGTGCTACCGGCACCTGCAGGTCCACGGGGACGACGGGCTGCTCCACCATCCGCTCTGGGCGCTCCACTCCCACATCGCCTTCGGCGTGCTGGTGGCGGCGCTGGCGATCGCGGTCGGACTGCGAAGCTGGGGTCGCCACGGCGACCGGCCCGTGCTGCGCCGACTCGGGCTGGCGCTGATCGCGACGATCTGCCTGCAACTGCTGCTCGGAACCGCCGCCCTGGTCGCGGTGTTCGTTCGTCCGGGAGTCGAGATCCCCGTGTGGGAACTGCTCATCACCAGCGCACATCAGGCGACCGGCGCGGTGCTGCTGGGCATGTCCACGATGCTCGCGCTGTGGACCCGTCGCCTCGTGGCCGAGTCGCCGATGACGCCGGCGATCGCGCAACCGGCCTGACCCGACGGATCAGTCGCCGATCGACATCGCCGGCTTCAGCGCCTCCTCGAGCGCGAGCACCGCATAGACGGTGACGAGTTCGGGACGACCTTCCTCCCAACGATCGGCCTCGTTGAGCCACGAGCCGTCGTCGCGCTGCCGCGAGGCGAGTGCGGCGACGAGTTCCTCGCGCCAGTTCCGCTTGACGCCGTCGGCGGTCTCGATCTCGGGCTGCTGCGCCGCGAGCAGCGCCCTCGCCATCGCGTGCAGGTAGTAGTAGTGGCCTTGAAGGCCCAGACCGGGATTCTCGTCGAAGGTCCAGTGCTTGCGGATCCACTCGAAGGCGGCGCGAACACGCGGGTCGTCCGAGGTGAGGCCCGCGTACAGCAGGCTCTTGAAGCCCGCATAGGTCATCGATCCGTAGCTGCGCAGGCTTCGCGGAGCACCCTCGGGATGGATCTCGCCGTACCGCCCCTCGCCGGCAGCCTCGCTCGCGAAGCTCTCGCCGCCGTTGGCGGGGGTGTAGGCGAAGCCCCCGTCGCCCGAGCCCTGCTGCGCCCACGGGGCAGGATTCGTCGCCGGCAGGTTCTGCGTGCGCGAGACGAAGACGAGCGCCCGCTGGATCGCCGGATCGTCGGGGCTGACGCCGGCTTCCTGCAGCGCGTCGAGCATGAACTGCGTGTTGGAGAGATCGGGGCGGCCGTGTCGTCCGTAACCGGCGCCGCCGAACCAGTCCTGGCTCGGTGCGACGCCCTCGCTCTGATCCCACTGATGCTCGCGGAGCCACGCCACGCCTTCGGCGAGCCGATCCGCATGCTCGGTGCGGCCGGCGGTCGCGAGGCCCATCACCACCGCGGACGCGACGTAGTTGCCGATGCCTCCCGCGGCCAGACCGTCGAAGCCGCCGCCGGCTTCGAGCGATCCCGTCACGAACCGAAGCGCCCGGTCGAGCGCAGCGCGTCGTTCGGTCGTGGCGGGAGCCTGCGCAATCGCCTTCAGGGCAAGCGACGTCACCGCGACGCTCGCGGCGCCTTCGCGAGGCGACTGCGCGGTCGGGGTCACCGCGGCACCGCGCATCCACGAGCCGTCCGATCCCTGGCTTGCCAGCAGATACGCGAGCCCCCGATCGAGGGCGATCCTCGCCTTGGCGGTCGACTCGGCGGACATCGCGATCTCCGCGTCGCGCTCGGCGATGCGGAAGACCGGCGGAAGCGGCGGCGCGACGAAGCGGGGCAGCGCCGGATCGCCGAGCGACGTGATCTTCGACGCGTCGATGCGGGGGTCGAGCGGCCGGTCCGGAGACTCGAGCAGCGACGCCGGCGCGGGCGTCGCAGCGGGAGTGTCATCGAGTTGTGCGAACGCCAAGGAGCCGATCGTGAGGGCCAACGGTGCGGCCAGCAGCAGAGACGTGTGCATGGGCGGATCGTAGGGGCGGCTCGACGCGGCCGAGTCGAGGCGGCGTGAACGCCGAGATCCTCGAAACCAGATGTTTGATTGGTCAAACTCCAGGACCTACGCTCGACCATTCGTCGCCCCTCGGGTTGGGGCTCGGTGAGGCGGCGACGTGGAGACGCGCGATGGGTTGCCGGCAGCACTCGGAGACGCATGGTGGTCATGGATCGCGATGGGCCGGGATGCTGCCGGCATTCGCGGTGCTCGCAACGCTCGGCTGCGGGGAGGGATCGCGTTCGCCGAGCGGATCCGACGAGCCCGAGCGTCTGCGGACGGTGGCCACCACCGGGATGGTCGCGGATCTCGTCCGCCACGTCGGCGGTGAACGAGTCGAGGTCGAGACCCTGATCGCACCGGGCATCGATCCCCATCTCCACAAGCCGACGCGCTCGGACCTCTCGAGAATCCTCGAAGCGGACGTCGTCTTCGCGAACGGCGTCCTGCTCGAGGGACGCATGATCGACTCGCTCGAGCGCGCCGCGCACTCGGGGCGCCGCGTGCATCTCGTCGCCGAGGAGATCCTCGAGCGGCGAAGCATCGCGCCCGACGATCCGCTCGCCTCCGATCCGCATCTGTGGATGGACCCGGCGGTGTGGGCGATCGGGATCGACGTGGTGCGGGACGCGCTCGCGGCGGCGGACCCGGATGGCGAGGCGGTCTACCTCCAGAACGCGGATCGACATCGCAAGCAGGTGCTCGAGCTCGACGCCTACGCCGCCGAGGTGCTCTCGACCGTGCCGCCCGACCAGCGAGTGCTCGTGACGGCCCACGACGCCTTCGGCTGGTTCGGCAGGAGATTCGGCTACGAGGTTCTGGCGATCCAGGGACTCTCGACCGAGTCGGAAGCGGGGGTCCAGGACATCGAACGGCTCGTCGCGGTGCTCGCCGAGCGCGGCATTCCCGCGGTCTTCGTCGAGTCGACGGTCTCTCCGCGGCACGTCGAGGCGCTGCTTGCCGGTGCCGCGTCGCGGGGCCGCGAGGTGTCGATCGGCGGCGAACTCTTCAGCGACGCGATGGGTGAAGCGGGCACCTACGAAGGAACCTACCTCGGCATGATCGACCACAACGCGACGTCGATCGCCCGGTCGCTTGGCGGCGAGGCTCCGAGGCGAGGACGCCTTGGTAGTCTTCGGGAGTGAGTCGACTCCCAGGCCATCACCGCGCTCGAGGGACGGCGCGAGAACACCGGATCGCGAAGCGACTGCTTCTGGCGTGCAGCGCGATCACGCTGGTCCAGGCAGCCTCGGCGCAGGTCCAGACCCCGACCGCCGATCCGCCGTTGTCCGAGACTTCGCCGCCAGTCGAGAGCAGCATCGATCCCCACGCGAGCGATCCGCACGCACCGACCCGACACGTCGACATGCCTCGGAATCCCGGTGCACTCGAGGGAGTCGCCGCGGACGGCGCCGCGAAGCCCGACGGGTCGAACGCGCCGCCGGCGACGCCTCAGCGGGATCCGCAGACCCCGAGCGAGGGAGTCTGGCCCTGGAGAGACGAGACCCTCACCGGCAAGTGGGGCGGGCTGCGGACGGACCTCAAGAACGCGGGCATCGACTTCGAGGCGTCGATGATCTTCGACATCGTGTCGAACTTCTCCGGCGGCATCCGCACCGGCACCGACTACCCGCACCTCTTCAACCTGCAGCTCACCCTCGACCTCGGGAAGCTCGTCGGCCTCGAAGGCGCGGAGATCTTCGCCCTCGGTCAGTTCGAGCAGGGGCAGTTCCCGAGTTCCGAACTGGTCGGCGACTTTCAGGGCGTCGACAACATCGCGCTCACGACCGGACTCGCGCAGCTCTCGCAGCTCTGGTACCGGCAGTCGCTGCTCGAGAACCGTCTCTCGGTGCAGATCGGGCAGCTCGACTACCTCTACACCTTCGCCTCGCCGACCGCCGGCGCGCTCTTCATCAACAACGGGATGAACTATCCGGCGGTCTCGAACGTCTCCGGGCCGTTCTATCCGAACCAGGCCTTCGGCGTCGTGCTCGAGGGGTCGCCCGTCGAGCAGGTCGAACTCTCGCTCGCGATCTACGACGGGACCATCCCGCCGGCGATCGGCGCCCCGTCTCGAGATCCCGGCGCGAGCACTCCCTCGACCTTCTTCGACAACGTCGCGGGCTACTTCGTGGCGGGAGAAGCCGACTTCGACTGGACCCTTCCGGGCGGCCGCAGCGGCACGATCGCGCTCGGTGGATGGGGGCATACCGGCGAGTTCCCGACCTTCGACGGCGGCGTGCAGGACGGACTCCACGGCTTCTACGGCTATGTGCAGCAGACCCTGTGGCTCGCCGACGAGAAGGACTCGAACGGGCCCGGCATGAACGCCTTCCTGATCGGCGGCGTGAGCGAGCAGTCCGCGAACCCGGCGGCCTGGTCGCTTGCCGGTGGTCTCGAATGGCAGGGACCGATCGACGGCCGGCCTCAGGACACCGCGGGCTTCGGCTTCGCGCTCGTGCGCTTCACCGACGACGCCACGCTCTTCCCGAAGCCCTACGAATGCACCCTCGAGGCGTTCTACATCCTGCAGCTGACGCCGTGGCTCTCGATCCAGCCCGACCTGCAGTTCGTGATCGATCCGGGCGGCGAGTCGGTCGCGAAGAGCGACGCCCTCGTCGGAATCCTCCGGTTCACGGTGAACTTCTGAACGGCCGTTGCCGGATCAGCCAGCCCCGCCGCCCACGACGCCGTACACGAGCTGCTCGGCGGTGCGTCCGCCCGCGACGAAGGTGACCGGAATCTGCAGGAGACCTGCGAAGCCGGGACGCGGCGTCACCTTCACCTTGACGAGCAGGTTCTTGCCGTCGGAGGTCTGCGAGAGGAGTTCGACGGTCGCATCGGGCGAGAGCGCGTAGACGGTGTCGATCCGCAGGTTGCCCATCTCCTCGATCTCGAGATCGAACTCTCCGCTGCCGCCGGCGGGCACGCGCCCGAGCATCGAGCGGAACTCCGCGAACTTCAGGGCCGGCGCGATCCGGGTCGCGGGATGCCTCACCCGAAGGTCGACGAGCGGACAGTCCGCGCGGTCGGTCTCGACGAGCAGGTACTTGGGCACCGCGTTGGCGTTGAGGCCGCGGAAGTCGTATCGCAGCGTGTAGCGGCTTCGGGGAGCATCGCTCCGTGGATCGAAGCCCATGAAGATCGGCGCCTCTCCCTGCACGGCGCGGACCTCGAAGGGCTTTCCGTCGGGCGACTCGAGATCGAACGTTCCGCTCAGCCGGCTTGGATCGAGCGCGTCGATGTAGGGCACCGGCCGCGCGACGACCGAGTAGGCGACCTCCGCCTTGAGGCCGACCTGCATCGGAGTCGGCACCCCCTTGAAGAGGAGCGACACCGCGGCCTGCTTCACGCCGACGGCGGCGGAGGTCTGCATCGAGACGGGCATCGTGATGCTTCCACGCGCCGGGACCACCTTGCCGGTCATGTCGACGGTGGTGCACTGGCAGGTCGGCTTCGAGGCGATGATCTCGATCGGCTGATCGGAGCTGTTGGTCAGCGTCACCGAGACCTCCACGAGGGCCCGCGGCTCGACGAGGCCGAAGTCGACCATGCCCGGCTCCGCGGTGATCGGCCCCGCGACGACTCGGTTGGGCGGCGACGCGGGGCGTGCCGGCGAGGAGGTCGCGGGCGCCGTGGTGCCGGAGGTCGAGGCGGCCGGCGCGACGGCGGGCGCTGGCGTCGCAGTGCTGCTCGCCTTCGGGGCGGAGTCGGGCTGCTCGCCGCAGGCGACGAGCGCGACCGTGACGATCGAAAGGGGCAGCAGGGCAGCGAAGGACTTCATCGGCGCGGATCTCCGTCGAGCGATCGGGAACGATCGCGAGGATAGGGCGTCGGCGGAACCTGGTCGCCACGCCGGCGTCGAGCGATCGTTGCGGCGATCCGTACCATCGATCCCCATGCACGCCATCACCGTCGATCGACAGGGCGCTCCGGTCGCCGCCAACGTCTCGTTCCGAAGCGACTTCGCCGATCCGGTCGCGGGGCCGGGATGCTGCCTGGTCCGCACCGAGGCCTCGGCGCTCAACCACCTCGATCTCTGGGTGGGCCGCGGCCTGCCGGGGCTCGACACGGTCTATCCGCACATCGGCGGGTCCGACGGGGTGGGCGTGGTCGAGTCGGTGGGGCAGGGCGTCGAGGCCTCGTGGGTCGGGCGGCGGGTGATGCTCAATGCCGCGGTGCCGCAGCCGGAGCCGCCGCGCCCCGGCGTGTCGCCGCCTCCCGACGACATCCGGATGATCGGCGAGCACGATCACGGGACCCACGCCGCGCGGTTCGTCGCGCCCGCCTCCAACCTCCTCGACATCGGCGACACGGACCCCGTCGCCGCGGCCGCCTTCGGGCTCACGCACCTCACCGCCTGGCGAATGATGCGAACCCGCGCGTCGCTTCGTGGCGGCGAGACGGTGCTGATCACCGGGATCGGCGGAGGAGTCGCGCTGGCGGCCCTCGCGATCGCGAGGCATCTCGGTTGCACCGCGATCGTCACGAGTCGCAGCGAGGCCAAACTCGCCCGCGCGAAGGAGCTCGGGGCCGACCACGGCGTGCTCGACCGCGGCGAGGACTGGTCGCGCGAGGTCCGCGGCCTGACCGGCCGACGCGGCGTCGACTGCTGCATCGACTCGATCGGCGGCGCGGTCTTCGGCTCGTCGGTCAAGAGCCTCGCCCGAGGCGGCCGCTACGTGACGTGCGGCACCACCGCCGGAGCGGTCGCCCCGTGCGAACTCGCCCGGGTCTTCTGGAGCCAACTCTCGATCCTCGGCTCGACCATGGGCGACATGCAGGAGTTCCGCGAGGTGGGGGCG
>JBMSXH010000070.1:0-8870 GCA_049425445.1 Phycisphaerales bacterium
AGATGTCGGCCCAGCTCGGAGGGCGCTGCGCGGACAAGTGGATGCAGGCGAGCCCCAAGGCTGCGCCGCCGGCCTGATCGGAAGCCGATCGACTCACGCCGCCTCGGTGCGCCGGTCGCGGCCGAACGACTCCGGGCTCGATTCGAGCTCCCCCGCGAGGTCGGCGGCGATCAGGCCTCGCGCGGCGGCCGACTCGACCACCTCTCGCCAGGCGCTGCGCAGCGCAGCATCGGTCGATTCGATCCCGCGGCCCGGCCGCATCGGGCGCTCGAGCGGGACGTTGGCGAGCGCGGCGTCGAACGCCGCACCCGGCACGAGCCCGTGCGACGTCAGCCAGGCGGCGAGCGCTTCCGGATCCGAGATCGTGTCGAACGCAAGGTCCGCCAGCCGCAGACGCGGCATGCGCTCGGCGAGCTCCTCGCCGCGGACGATCGTCTCGACCACATGCCATGCCACCGCCTCCTCCGCGGAGCAGGGCTCGACCGGCACTCGACAGCCATCCCACGCGGGGTCGCCCATCCAGTGCGTGCTCCAGAGATCGCCAAAGGCGCCGCCGGGCACCGCTCCATCCTCGAGCAGTCGCCGCATCACCTCGATGGGCTCGCGCCGCAGGCGGATCACCAGGCAGCGATCCTCGCCGAGGCGCCGCAGCGCGTGCTCGCCGTACCACTTGATGAAGACCTTCGAGATGTCGGCCCGGATCGCGCATCGCGACCGCTCGCGCGTGGCCCGCATCGACATCGTGAAGCGCTGGGCGAGGAAGTCCGCGGGGAACTGCCCCGTCAGCGCCCATCGCATGAGGCGGCCGTCCATGGTCGGCTCGCTCTCGTGGGTCGCGAACACGCCCTCGCACGCTCCGAGCGCTGCCGTCAGGCGATGCGATCCGGCGCGGCCGGTCGTCGCCGCAAAGACGTACTCGAATCCGGCGTTCGGGATGTCGCTCGGGTCTTGCATGGGCCGATTCCGAACGCTCCCCTGCCGAGAGGCGTCGCAGACGCGGGGAGATCGGCGCCGGGACTCGGTCGCGTGAGCGGAAGGCGTCGGATCGACCAAGAACGCGCGGATCCCATTCCGCCTGAAGCGTCTCGGCCGGATCGACGCCTGAGTTCCGCGGTCGCGACCGGCACGAAGATCACGCCGCCCGCCACCGCCTCGCCGCTTCCAGCCCGACGGAGCACCGGAATCCATTGCTGCCCCGGCCGTCCGCCCCTCGAATCCGAAAGGGCCGCGAGATTCGTCGCCGTATGCGCCGGCGACCTCGCCCGACGCTACGCCAGCAGTTCCTTCACGACCTTGCCGTGCACGTCGGTCAGGCGGAAGTCGCGACCTTGGAACCGGTAGGTCAGGCGCTCGTGATCGATGCCCATCTGGTTCAGGATCGTCGCATTGAGGTCGTGCACGTGGACCGGGTCCTTCACGACGTTGTAGGAGAAGTCGTCGGTCTCGCCGTGCACATGGCCCGCCTTCACGCCGCCGCCGGCCATCCACATCGTCCACGCCCGCGGATGGTGGTCGCGCCCGTAGTTCTCCTTCGTGAGCGCTCCCTGGCAGTAGACGGTGCGACCGAACTCGCCGCCCCAGACGACGAGCGTGTCGTCGAGCATGCCGCGGCGCTTGAGGTCCTGCACGAGGGCGTAGCTGGGCTGATCGATGTCGCGCACGCTCCCCGTGATGTCCTTGGGGAGGTTCGCGTGGTGGTCCCAGCCGCGGATGTACACCTGCACGAACCGCACGCCGCGCTCGCAGAGCCGCCGCGCGAGCATGCAGTTGGCGGCGAAGGTGCCCGGCGTGCGGGCATCGGGTCCGTAGAGCTCGAAGGTCTCGTCGCTCTCTCCGGAAAGGTCGGTGAGCTCAGGCACCGAGGCCTGCATTCGGAAGGCCATCTCGTACTGCTCGATGCGGGCGCGGGTCTCCGGATCGCCGATCCGTTCGGCGGTGCGCTGGTTCAGTTCGGCGACTCCGTCGAGCATCGCGCGTCGCAGATCCCGATCGATCCCCGGCGGGTCGGAGAGATAGAGCACCGGATCGCCCGCGTTGCGAAGCGACACGCCCTGATACTCGCTCGGCAGGAATCCGGTCCCCCACAGGCGATTGAACAGCGCCTGCGCATCGGGGCGTCCGGTCCAGGTCGAGTGCAGCACCACGAACGCGGGCAGGTCGCGATTCTCCGAGCCGAGTCCGTAGGAGAGCCACGCCCCGAGGCTCGGACGCCCGGGCTGCTGATGCCCGGTGTGCATGAAGGTGATCGCCGGATCGTGGTTGATCGCCTCGGTGTGCATCGAGCGGATCACGCAGATGTCGTCGACCATGCGGGCCGACCAGGGCAGCAGCTCGCTCACCATCAGCCCGCTCTGCCCGGCCGGCGCGAACTTGAACCTGCTCGGCGCGACGGGAAACCGCGACTGCCCGGAAGTCATCGTCGTGAGCCGCTGGCCCATGCGGATCGAGTCGGGCAGGTCGGCATCGAAGTGATCCACCAGCGTGGGCTTGTGGTCCCACATGTCGATCTGCGAAGGCGCACCGCTCATGAACAGATAGATCACCCGCTTGGCCTTCGGCGCAAAGTGCGGCACGCCCGGCAGGCCGCCGAAGCGCACGCCGTCGCCGGCCGCCTGCAGGCCTCCGGACGCCAACGCCTCGTTTCCTTCAAGGAGCGATCCGAGCGCCGCGAGCCCGAGCCCGCCCGCCACCGTCCGGCACATGCGGCCGAAGAACTGCCGTCGGTTCTCGAGAAGGGCCCGTTCGATCAGCGGATGGTGCGGGTTCATGTCGGAGTCTCGGGGTCAGCCCTTGCTGATCGCCTCGTCGAGGTTGAGAAGCACGCTGCCGAGCACGGCGTACGACGCCTGCTCGACGGGATCGAACGCCTCCGATCCCGGTCGTTCTCCCACCGACAGCAGCGCCCGGGCGGCCTCGGGGTCGGTGAAGAAGCGGGTGCGGACCCGCCGCAGCAGGTCCTGCATCGAGGCGCGTTCGCCTGCGTCGGGGAGCCTCGAGAGCACGATGCGGAATCCTCGGTCGATCGCGGCATCGTCGCCGCCGGCCTCCGAAGCCTCGAGCATGCGCAGGCCCAGATGCCGCGCCGCCTCGACGAACTGCTCGTCGTTGAGCAGGACGAGCGCCGCGAGCGGCGTGTTCGTCCGCTCCCGCTCGACCACGCAGCTTTCGCGATTCGGGGCGTCGAAGGTCGCCATCGACGGCGGTGGCGCGGTCCGCTTCCAGAAGGTGTAGAGCGAGCGCCGCCAGAGCGCATCGCCCATGTCGCGGCTGAACCTCTGCGTGTTGGAACCGACGTACGCCACCGCCTCCCAGACCCCCTCGGGCTGGTAGGGCTTGACCGGCGGGCCGCCGAGCTTCTCGACGAGCAGGCCCGAGGTGAAGAGCGCAAGATCGCGGATCGCCTCCGCATCGAGCCGCATCCGCGGGCCGCGGGCGAGCGTCCGGTTGTTCGGATCCGCCGCCCACGCCGCCTCGCTTGCGGCGGAACGCTGCCGATAGGTCCCGCTCGTGACGATCAGCCGGTGCAGGGCCTTGAGATCCCAGCCGGACTCCTCGAACCACGTGGCGAGGAAGTCCAGGAGCTCGGGGTGGCTCGGCAACGCGCCCTGCGAGCCGAAGTCCTCCACCGTCTCGACGAGCCCCTCGCCGAAGTAGCGCTGCCAGAGACGATTGACCGTCACCCGCGCAGTCAGGGGATGCCCGGGCTCGAAGAGCCACTGCGCGAGCCCGAGCCGATCGCGCGAATGCTCGTCCCGCATCGGCGGCAGCACCGCCGGCACATGCCGCTCCACCCGATCGCGGGGCTGGTCGTACTCGCCGCGATTCAGGATGTGCGCCGGCCGCGGCGTCATGAGCTCCGCGGCGACGAGCGTGGTGGGAATGCGATCGTCGATCGCCTTGCGTTCGGCTTCCGCCGCGACGAGGGCTGCGCCGATCTCGATCCCCTCCGGCCAGACCTCCTGCCGGAAGTGCCGACGGAGCGAGGCTCGTTCCGCGTCGCTTCGCGCCTCGCTCGACGCCGCAAGCGCCGTCGCGACCTCGAGCGGCTCCGGACCGAGGGACTCCTCGAGCACGCGGAAGGCGAATCCGCATGCCCCGCCGAAGTCGGTGATGCGGAGGACCAGCTCGTGCTCGCCCGCGGGAATCTCGAGATCGATCCGATCCTGGTCGAGCGCCGCGCCCCGTGCGGCCGGGTTGTCGTGGACCACCTCGCCGTCGAGATGGACCCGCACCCCGTCGTCGCTGCCGATGCCGAGCGTCACGCGGCGTGCCTCCGGAGAGGAGACGGTGCGTCGCAGCAGATAGACGCGATTCGCGCCGCCCGGCAACGGATGCACCGCACCGTCGACGAACTCCGGCTTCGCGGCCCACGCGAGATCGGCCTTGGCGAAGGCCGGATCGTCCGCTCGCGAAGTGCCGGACGCGAGCGCTTCGCCGCGGTTCGCGAAGTCGATCGGCCCGGCGAGCTGCCAGTTGGACCACGCGATCGGCACCACGCTTCCATCGGTCGCCGCGACGAGGCGGAAGCATCCGATCTGGTGCTTCGGATACTGCGACTCGAATCGCAGCGTCGCCTTGAGATGCGCTCCGGCGACGAGCGGCGAGGAGTCCTTCGGCGCGAAGATCGCCGACTGTCCGGTCACGTCTCCGTCGCGCAGACCGGCCCATCCGTTGGTGGCGGCGGCGGGACCTTCGACGATTCCGTCGATCGCGTGCGCGATCGGATAGTTGTTCTGCGACCACGTCGCGACCGCCGCGGCGATCGGCAGCGGCGCGAACGCCGAGTCGTCGGCCGGGTCGGCCTCGGGCGGCGCGACCTCGAGCAGGATCTCGGTGAGCACGAAGTTGCCGTTGCCCGCCCCGCCGCCGGGTCCGTTCTTCTCCAGCGACTCGTGCTCGATCGCGTCGAGCCTGATCGCCGAGAGCGGCGCGGCAAGATCCGCCGGCAGCGTCGAGGTCCAGACGTAGGCGTCGGTCGCGGGCTCGATCGACTGCGCGAGCACCACGCCGCCTCCAAGATCCGAGAAGCCCACGCCGCTTCGCGCAACGACCGAGGATGGCACCAGCGGACGCCAGCGTCCGGCCAGCGCGGCGTGCCGGTCCTCGCTCCACGCGGCCTCCAGCGCGTCGGCGTCGGGGCGATCGCCGTCGCGATCGGCGCGAAGGGTCTCGATCCGTCCGGCGAGCTGCTCCAGCGCCGCCCGCTCGAGCGGAGACGGCACCTTGATGACCGGCGGCGGCGCCTTCGCATTGCCGTCCATCGCCGCCTCGGTCGTCGAGTTGAAGAAGGCGTAGAGGCCGTAGAACTCCGCCTGCGAGAGCGGGTCGTACTTGTGATCGTGGCACGCGGCGCATCCGGCGGTCATGCCGAGCCAGATGGTGGCGAAGGCCTCGGTCCGGTCGACCGCGTACTTGACGAGGTACTCCTCGTTGATCGAACCACCTTCGGAGGTGGTCACATGGCACCGCACGAAGCCGCTGGCGACCTGCTGCTCGAGGGTCGCGTCGGGCAGAAGGTCGCCCGCAAGCTGCTCGATCGAGAACTCGTCGAAGGGCTTGTTCTCGTTGAGCGCCGCGACCACCCAGTCGCGATAGGGCCACATGACCCGCTCGTTGTCGAGGTGGAGACCGTGCGTGTCGCCGTAGCGGGCGGCGTCGAGCCATTCGCGGGCCCAGTGCTCGCCGTAGCGCGGACTCGCCAGCAGCCGTTCGACCGCGACCTCGTAGGCGCGATCGGCGCCCATCCGCGCGACGTCCCGCTCGAAGGCGTCGAGCTCCTCGAGCGAAGGCGGAAGCCCGTTCAGATCGAGCGACACCCGTCGAAGAAGCGTCGCGGGATCGGCTTGGGGCGATGGCTCGAGCCCCTGCTCGCGCAGCGAGGCGACGACGAAGGCGTCGATCGGGTTCGCAAGGCCTGCGCCGCGGGGCGGCGCGATCTCCCGTGGCGGCAGATACGACCAGTGCGGCTCGTACTCGGCACCCTCCGCGATCCACCGCGCGAGGATCGCCTTCTGCGCCTCGGACAGCGGCTTGTGGATCTCCGCCGGCGGCATGAGCAGGTCCGGCTCGTCGCTGGCGATTCGATGCAGGATCTCGCTCGCGTCCGGATCCTCGAGATCGATCGCCCGGAAACCGTCGCGGTCGCGCAGCGCATCCTCGCGAACGTCGAGCCGCAGGTTCGCCTGCCGTGCCGCGGAGTCCGGCCCGTGGCACTGGAAGCAGTGGTCCGAGAGGATCGGACGCACGTCGCGGTTGTATGAAAGTCGGCTTCGGGCCGGCGAGTCGGCGGGCGCCGAGACGGTCTCGCTCGGGCGAGACGCGGCGACGGCGAGCAGCGGGATGAGCGGAAGCGGCGAGAGCAGGGCGAGCCGGATCGATCCGCGACGGCGAGCCCGTCGCCTTGGATCGTGCCCGATTTCGGCGGATCGATCGCTCATGCGCTCTCCGTGGCGGGCCCTCGAGGGGAAGTCCCGCGGTCCGGTTGGATGCTAACGAACCGCCCCGCCGCGGCGAACCCCCATCGGGAGGATTCGCGGCAGCGGGGCGCGTCGGAGAACGGGTCGGATTCCGGCTCGGATCAGTTCCCGAGCGGACGAATCCAGATGTTCCGGAACCGGATGCGGTCGCCGTGGTCCTGGATCGAGATCGGCATCTTCGAGGGATGGGCCACGTAGCTCGGGGGCTGGCCGCCGGCGGTCTGCCCGAAGATCTCCGCATGGTTCTGCACGACCACGCCGTTGAAGAGCACGGTGCAGTAGGCCGGCGTCTTCACGCTGCCGTCGTCGTTGAAGCGCGGCGCCGTGAACAGGATGTCGAAGGTGTTCCACGCGCCCTTGGGAAGATCCGGCGCCGCCAGCGGCGGGTGCTGCCCGTAGATCGACCCGGCCATGCCGTCGGGATAGGTCGGACGCTGCTCCCGCCGAAGGATCTGCACCTCGTACTGCTGCATCAGGTAGACGCCGCTGTTGGCCCCCGCCCCGCCACGGGGCACGAGGTCCTCCGGCACCATCCACTCCAGATGCAGCTGGCAGTCGCCGAAGGCGTCGCGCGTGACGAGGTAGCCGCCGCCGGGAACCGACTCGATCACGCCATCGACGAGGCGCCATCGCGCCTCGCCGCTGCCATCGCTCCACTTCGAAAGATCGGTGCCGTCGAACAGCACGATCGCGTCGGACGGCGCGGTGCCGACGGCGTCCTGCGTCGAGGGTGTCCCCGGCGACACGAGAGGCGGCTGCGGCCGCGACATGTCGTGCACCGCGTAGCGGGGATCGGACTGGGACTGCTGCGCACAGGCCGCGGCCGCGAGGGCCAGGCCCCCGGTCAGGGCGACGAGGGAGACGGTCGATGTCGACTTCGCACGGGCCATGGGAAGTTCTCGCGGCGGATTCGAACCCGATGACTTGAACGGCGGCGCGCGACGCGCGCGGAGCACGCGGACGGCGGACTCTCGACCGCCAGATCTCAGCCGCCGAGCGGACGCACCCAGATGTTGCGGAACCGCAGCGCATCGCCGTGGTCCTGGATCGAGATCGGCAGGCGATCGGGATGCTTCGAGTACGACGCCGGTCGCATGTGGGCGGTGCGCCCGAAGAACTCGACGTGGTTCTGCACGACCAGGCCGTTGAAGAGGACCGTGCAGGACGCGGGCGACTTCACGCTGCCGTCGTCGTTGAAGCGCGGCGCCGTGAAGATGATGTCGTAGGTGTTCCACTCGCCCTGCGGCCGGCAGGCGTTCACGAGCGGCGGGTACTGGCCGTAGAGCGATCCCGCCATGCCGTCGGGATAGGTCACGTTGCCGTTGGAGTGGAGGATCTGGACCTCGTACATCTCCATGAAGAAGACGCCGCTGTTGCAGCCCTGCTGCCCGTTGGGCTTGAGCGACGTCGGCACCATCCATTCGAGGTGCAGATGGCAGTCCGCGAAGGCGTCCCGCGTGGTCAGCGAGCCGGTGCCCGCCGCGACCTCGATCACACCGTCGACGATCTTCCAGGCCGCATCGCCGTTGCCGGTCCGCCACTTCGAGAGATCCTTGCCGTCGAAGAGCACGATCGCGTCGGAGGGCGCAGTGCCGGCCTTCGCCTGGGTCGAGGGCATGCCCGGCGTCACCATCGGCGGCTGCGGCCGCGACATGTCGTGCACCGCGTAGCGGGGATCGGACTGGGACTGCTGCGCGACAGCGACGGCACAGACGGCGAGGATGGTCGAGAGCATCGGTGTGTTTCCTGAGGCGAAGCCCGAATGGTAATGGCGGCTCCGATGCCCGTCAGGCACCGGAGCCGTCGTGCTCCATCCGAGATCACCCGCGCGCTTCAGGACCCGCTGTCGACGATGTCCCATCCGGTCGAGGGTGCGATCGTCGGCAGGTATCCGACGCCGCTGCGAAGCCCGGCGCCGTTCATCATCCAGACGCCGTTCGCGCCGGTCAGCTCGTTTCGCCAAAGCAGATCCGGGAAGTAGTCGTCGTTGAAGTGCCCGCGTCCGCAGGCCCGCCAACCGCTGTCGTCGGGCACCAGATACGGTGTGATCATGGTCGTCTGCAGCGTGCCCTGGGCGATCCGCCACCAGCCGGTTCGCCCGGTCGCCCGATCGCGCCAGAAGAGGTCGTCCGTGCCGTCGTCGTCGTAGTCCGCGGACGTCTCGAGGATCCACGAGGTCGAGGGCGGGACCTGGCCGACCACCGAGGTGCCGCCGACGTCGTCGCCGTCCATGATCCACGCCATCACCATGCCGGTCAGATCGTTGAACCAGACGATGTCGTCGTCGAGGTCGCCGTCCACGTTGGCGATCGCGGCGATCCTCCAGCCCGCGGTCGGATCGACGGTGCCGACGATCTTGATCTCGTAGCCGCAGTCGTCGTCGAGCTTCCAGAG
>JBMSXH010000071.1:0-8806 GCA_049425445.1 Phycisphaerales bacterium
AGCCGCTGCGCGGGCACCGCCGGGCGAGTCTGGACGGCCTGATGCCGCACTGCGAACGCTTCCACGGCGACGCAGAGCATCGCGATCGCGGTGAGCGATCCTCGAGAGAGGGTGAGGGAAGAGGGCATCCGTCGCTCCTTGCATCGATCGCGGCGCGAGGCCGCGGAGAGGGTCGTGGTCACGTCGGGCATGGGGGTCACCATCCGATTCCGATCTCGCCGTTCATGCCGGCGCCGCGTGCGGGCTGATCGCCCTGATTGCGCCCGCGGCGCCCGGGCCGAAGTTCGCGGCCGAGCCCTTCGCCGGCGCCGGTCGGAGATTGACGCGGGCGAGCGAGGAACGCGAGCTCCTCGCGGGAACTCTGCTCGAGGTTGAGGACGAGTTCGGTGTTGCGCTCGTGGTCGGCGACCCGCGCGGGATCGAGTCCGGACTCCGCGGACCGCTCGGCGAGATAGCGGAAGTTCTGCCTCGCGAGCGCCGCGATCCGCCGCCATTCCGGGCCGGACTTGCCGGCGAGGCGCATGAGCCGTGCGCCGTAGTAGTACGCGGTGGCGAGTTCCTCGCGTGCCGAGAGCGCCAGCGGCTTCTCGCCCCGACCGGAGTCGCCCAACTCGAGGAGGAGGTCCTCCAACTCGTTCGCGCCTCGTCCGATCTCGCCCGCCCGCACGAGCGCTCTCGCCCGGGCGAGGCGCAGCGATTGCGCGGCCTCGAGGTCGGCGCCGAGATCGGTGGGCGCCTCCGCATCGGGTCCGAGCAGTGCGACCGCCTCGTCGAGCGCCGCGGCGGTCTCGGCCCATGCGGCCTCGGCGTCCGCGGCGGCGGCGTCTTCCTGCGCCGATGCCTCCACCGCGGCGGCGCGGAGGGCTGGATCCTCGGTCGCAAAGGCCGCGGCCCGCGCCTCGATCGCCTCGAGATGGGACGCGTAGGCGCGCTCCTGAAGGTCGATCGCCGTGGCCTCGAGCACGGCGGCGGCGGCGACGATCTCCGCGGCGCGATCCCTTCCCAGCGCCGCTTGTCCGGGTCCGAAGTGCCATGCCAGCACGCCGACCGGCACGAGCGCCCATGCGGTCCACAGCGCCCGCGACATGAAGGACACCTGTCTCATGCCGATCCTCCGAGCGATGCGAGGCGAGTCGACGCCTGCGCGGCGGCCGGCTGCGCGGCGGGCGATCCGGGTGCTCCGAAGCGAAGCAGCAGGGGACCGAGCAGCCCGAGCATGGCGGCACCCGAGACGAGCGAGACGATGCCGAGTTCACGCACGCCGATCGAATCGGAGAGACGCGGCGCGATCATGGTGAGCGAGTCGAGCACCTCGCTTGGAAGGTGGCGGGTGTTGCCCTCGTGGTAGTGCGCCCCGAGCTTCGCGGCGAGCGACTTGAGCGACCACTGGTCCTGACGCGAGGCGTGCCCGGCGATCTGGGTGGCGCGGTTCGGATCGCCCACGCCGATCACGATCGCGTCGGCGATCGAAGCGGGCCGCGGGCCCGGAGAGACCGCCTTCGAGAGATCGCCGTCGGTGATCACCACGAGCGTCGTCGATCGACGCGCCCAGCCCTTCGCCATCGCGTAGGCCGCGTCGATTCCCGACTGCAGATCGGTCTCGCCGGCGGTGAAGGCGGTGTAGAGCGGCAGACCGTCCATGAGGCTCGCGACGATCTCCTTGTCGCTCGAGTCGCGAAGCATCGGCACCGCCTTCGTGTAGCAGGCGACGAGGCTCACGCGGGTGTCCTGCATGTCGAGGCGATCGAGGATGCCGCGAAGCACCTCGCCGGCCCAGACGCCGCGCATCCGCTTCTCGCTTCCCGGGCCCGCATCGGCGAGGTTCATGCTCGGGCTGACGTCGAGGACGACGAGCAGCTGACGCGAGGCACGCGGGTTCGGCGGCACCTCCTGCTCGATCGGATCGAAGCGGAGCAGCAGCGTCGCTCCGAACGCGGCGAGACCTGCACCGGCGATGCGGATCGCGGGGGCGAGGCGTGCCCACGCCGCGGGCCGACCTTCGGGGCCGAAGGCGAGCCTCGCGACCCGAGCCACGCGACGGGCGTGGGCCCACTCCGCGAACGACACCACCGCGATCGTCGCGAGCGCGGCGAGCAGCGGGCCACCGAGCGACTCGCCCCCGAGGGTCACCATGGCGTGTACCTCGCGAAGCAGAGCCCGATCACATGCAGCGAGACCAGGCCGATCGCCGCGAGCGCGAAGGGCCGGAACTCGTCGAGCGGCACCGTGCCGGCCGGCTCGAACCGAGCAGGCTTCATGCGATCGATGTGCCGGAAGATCGCCTCGAGCCGCCCGGAGTCGCTGGCGGCGAAGGCCTCGCCGCCGGTCGCCTCGACCAGGTCCTCGACGTCGGGCGGGACGTCGGACTCGTCGATGTGCACGTGGTAGACCACGATGCCGTCCTCGGCGAGCTCCTCGCCGATCGCGAACGACTCGCCGCCGCTCAGGTCGGCGCTGAAGCCGTCGGAGACGAGCACGATCATGCGATCGCCCGAGTCGGTCTCGGCGAGCATGTTCCGCCGACAGAACCGCAGCGCCGATCCGATCATGGTGCCGCCCATGTGGGAGGGCTGGCGACCCGGATCGGCGAAGGGCAGGCTGTCGCGGATCGCCTGAAGGTCCTTGGTGAGCGGCATCCAGCGGATCTGCTCGACGCCGAAGAGCGTGAGTCCGAACGCGTCGCCCTCGCGGGCGAGCGTGAAGTCCTCGATCGCCTTCGCCGCCAGTTCGTAGTTGCGGCCGGTCATGCTGCCCGACACGTCGAGGCAGATCTCGATGTTGGTGAGGGATCGCTCGCGCCGCGGCTGCTGCAGGGTCTGCGGTCCGGCGAGCACCACGATCGCGATCGCGAGGAGCGCGAGCGGCACCATCTCGAAGAACCCCAGCACGCTCTGAAGCAGCCTCCGCCGGCGCTGCGGAGCGTGATCGAAGGGCACGACGAGGCCCGGGCGTCGGCCGATCGCGGACCATGCCAGCAGCACCGGCACCGCGAGCAGGAGCAGCATCCAGGGATGGAGGAAGGTCACGGAGCCTCTCCATCGCGCCGCGTCGAAGGCGACGCCAGACGTTCGACCTTGGCGATCGCCGCGGCCTCGCGCGATTCGCCGCCCTGCGCGTGCAGCCAACGCTCGACCTCCAGCACGAGCGGAGCGCTCGCGGGATCGCGCCGGAGGCGCGAGATCGACTCGGCGAGATCGCCGCGACCTCCCGAGGCCTCCCGCATCGCCGCGAGCAGCAGCAGTTCGAGCCGGCCACGCTGCGCGAGGTCGAGCGGGTTCCGCTTCGCTTCGTCGAGGATCGCGCGGATCCGCTCGATCGCCGTCGGAGGAGCGAGCGGCGGAGCAGGGGGCGGCGCCTGGACCCGACGCATTCGACTTCGGACGATGGCGACGATCGGGACGGAAAGCCACGCGATCGCGATCAACACCAGCCAGCGCCGATAGCCGCCGGCGAGGGAGAGTCTCGGTTCGGGGATTCCGTAGAGGTCGCTGCCCGGATTCGGCGGCAGCTGCGAGAAGACCTCGATCGGGATCGGGTCGAGTTCGACCGGCGGCCGCCCATCGACCTGCTCGAGCAGCGGCACGAGATCGAAGGTGCCCTCCACGACCGCGAAGCACTCGACGAGATGCCGATCGCCGCCGAGGGCGTTCACCCGCACGAGGATCGGACTGCCGCCGTCGCGCAGGGCCTTCGCCCGCAGCGGTCCGGCCGGATGCGACACCTCGAAGGCGGCGATGGTGCCGCGGGCGACTCGTGCCGGCGGCGTGGACGAGTCGCCTTCGAGCGCAAGGCCGAGCGAGACCACGAGGGCGGCGAGTGCGATCATCCTCGGCCCCGCCGGCTCGCGCCGCGTGCGGCGAGGAAGTGCCGCAGCGGCGGAATGAAGGGGCGATCGGTCGAGAGCCGCAGCACGTCGGCGCCCGACCGAAGCAGTTCGCGCCGGATCGCCTCGAGTTCGAGCAGCGGCCGGCGGCCGGTGGCGAGGAACGTCTCGCCGGTCTCCGCCTCGCGGGCACGGACGAATCCGGCGCGAAGCGGCGAAGCCTCCGCGGGATCGACGAGATGCACCACCGCGCAGTCGTGGTTGCGGCTCGCTCGCCGCAGCGCGGGCATGCACTGCGGGTCGTGGAGATCGGACAGCACGATGAACACGCTCGAGCGCTCCGCGCGGGTCACCGCGAGGTCGAGGCGTTCCGCGAGCGAGGTTCCCTCGTCGAAGGCGTGGCGGCGGAGCGGGTCGATCGCCGAGTGCAGATCGCCGCGGGAGAGCGTTCCGTGCGGCGGCGTGCGTCGCTCCCCGCCGCCGACGATCGCCACCGGACTCAGCCGTCGCAGGGCGAGCAGGCCGACCGCGGACGCGATCCAGATCGCGAGATCGTGCTTGCTGCGGGCGCTCGATCGCACCGCCATCGATGCGCTGGTGTCGACGACGACATGCACCGTGGTCCGCTTGAGGGCCTCGTACTCGCGGATGTGGGCGACGCCGGTCCGCGCGGTGCGCTTCCAGTCGATCGAGCGGACCGGATCGCCGGGGACGTAGGGACGGGATCCGGCGTACTCGATGCCGCCTCCGATGAGGCGCGAGGCGTCGCTTCCGAAGGCGAGATCGTCGGCGAGCCGACGCACCACCATCTCGAAGTCTCCGCGGGCGAGCTGCTCCGGCGGCGGAAGGTCGAGATCGGAGCCGCGCGTCGACGGTTCGCGGGAGGTCGGGGTTCGCTCGGTGATCGAGAGGGGCACGGGAGTCGTTCCGTCTCCGATCAGGCGAGGGAATCGAGCAGTTCGGCGAGCACCTGCTCGGCGGTGCGGCCCTCCGCCAGCGCCTCGTAGGAGAGTCGCATGCGGTGGAGCATGACGTCGTCGGCGAGCGCGAAGAGATCCTCGGGGATCGCGTACTCGCGACCGTGGATCCACGCCCGGGCCCGCGAGGCGTGGACGAGGGCGATGGCGGCGCGGGGGCTGCAGCCGAGCTCGATCTCGCGATGGCTTCGGGTCAGGTTCACCAGTTCGACGCAGTCGCGCACGAAGACGTCGCTCACGTGCACCGCCTGCACCTGCGACATCGCCGCGGTGAGATCGCCCACGTGCAGCCGACGCGATCCGTCGATCGCGTCGAAGGCGCTCATCGGCACGGCGCCGTCCCCCTGTCGCTTGAGCTTGAGGGCGAGGCTGCGACGGACCACCTCCGCCTCGTCGGCGGGGGAGGGATAGGTCAGGCGATGCCGAAGGAGGAACCGGTCGAGCTGCGCCTCGGGCAGTTCGAACGTTCCCGCCTGCTCGACCGGATTCTGCGTGGCGATCACGAGGAAGGGGGCCGGCAGGTCGTGGGTGGTGTCGCCGATCGAGACCCGTCGCTCCTGCATCGCCTCGAGCAGCGCCGACTGCACCTTCGGCGAGGCTCGATTGATCTCGTCGGCGAGCAGGAGGTTCGTGAAGATCGGCCCCTTGTGGATGCGGAACTCGCCGGTCCGCTGCTCGAGGATCTCGCTGCCGACGATGTCGCTCGGAAGGAGGTCGATCGTGAACTGCACGCGGGCGAAGGCGAGGTCGATCGACTTGGCGACCGACTGCACAAGCAGCGTCTTCGCGATGCCCGGCACGCCCTCGAGCAGCAGGTGGCCGCCGGTCAGGAGCGCGATGAGCACCCGCTCGACGACGGTCTCCTGACCGACCACGGTGCGGGCAACCTCCCGGCGCACGTGTTCGGCGAAGGGCGATCGGGCTTCGGCGGCGACGTCGGCAACGGAGGTCGGGGCGGAGTCGGGCATGGTGCGGGCGGTCCGAAGGAGGGTCAGTTGGAGGGTTCGGCGAGCAGCGTCTCGACGAGCGGGGCCACCGAGCCCGACTTCACGCCGGACGCTCGCACCACGCCGTTGCGATCGACGACGACCGTCACCGGAAGGAACTCGACGCCGAACCCGCGCATGGTCGCGCCGCGTCGGGCGGGCACCTCCTCGTCGTCGGCCTTCGCGTCGTGCACGAGGACGATCGGCTCGGGCTCGGCCGAGCCTTCCGGCTGCTCGGGATCGGCGCCGCGGAAGGAACGGGCCACGGTTCGGGCGGCCGCCTTCATCGCGTCGAAGTCGGCGGCGGCATCGCAGACTCCGAGGAAGACGACCCCCTGGTCGGCGAAACGGTCTCGCAATGCGGTGAAGGCGGCGAGTTCGGACGAGGTCAACGAACCACCCGGCCGCGTGAAGTGCAGCACGATCGGCACGCCGCGCATCGCGTCGGGGGGCATGGGCTCGCTCGACCACGCCTGTGCCGAGAGGGACGGCATGGGCTTGCCCTCGCGCGCACGGAGCCCTTCGGGGCGATCGCGCGAACCGAGGAAGTACTCGTCCGCGAGTCCCGACGCGGAGCCGCCCGGTGCCGCTTCGGCGAGAAGCATCTCGACCACGTCCTTGACATGCGATGGGATCAGCCCCGCGGCACGCACGATGCCCTCGCGATCGATCACCACGTAGGTCGGCCAGAACTGCAGCTTGTAGTTCTTGGCGCTCGGTCCGCCGCTTCGATCGAGGGTCACCGGATAGTTGATCTTCTTGTCGCGCACGACGTCGGCGGCCTTGTCCCAACCGGCATTCGAGTCGTGCACGCCGATGAAGACGAGGTCGCCGCCTGCAGCGGCCCCATGCTTCTCGACGAGTTCGACGTTCTCGGGGATCGCCCGCATGCACGGGCCGCACCAGGTGGCCCAGAAGTCGACGACGACGACCTTGCCCCGGGTGCCTGCGAGGTCGACCGCATCGCCGATCCAGGTATCGGTCTCGAGCTTGGGGGCCGGCTTGCCTTCGAGCGACTTGAGTTCGGCAGGGCGATCCTTGCCGGAGAAGAACCACTCGTCGGGGATGGGCGGGGCTGCCGCGAGGCTCGAGGCGACGAATCCGGATCCGATCACGACACCCAGGCTGAGAAGTGCTCGCATCGACCCATTGAACCACAGACCTTCCGCACGGGTGCGAGCGCGGGGCGATTCGCCGCGATTCGTTGCCTTGTAAGGACCCGGTCGCGAGCTTCAGCCGCCGGCGGCGGCGACGAGCAGCCGCACCACGCCGTCGCCCAGATCCGGATCGGCGGTCCGCTCCGGATGCCATTGCACGCCCAGATAGAACGGACGGCGCGGGTCACGGATCGTCTCGATCACGCCGTCGTGGCTGACGGCGAGCACCTCGAACGGCCCCGGGTGGCCCAGGGCCTGATGATGGGCGCTGGTGACCGGGCCGCGTCCGAACGGACCTGAGATCTCGTGGATCTGGTCGTCGACGTGCTGGTCGCCGGTCGCCACGACGTCGGGGAGATGCTGGATGAGCGGACAACCGCCATGCACGCCCATCTCCTGCATGCCCAGACAGATTCCGAGAACCGGCAGGGCCGGTCGGCCCCTCAGTGCCTCGAGCAGCGCGAAGTCGAACGCCTGCCGACGAGGGTCCATGATGTCGGCCTTCTCGTGGAGCGGAATGCCGGCGCCGCGGGGATCGATGTCCGGACCGCCGGTCAGGATCACGCCGTCGAGTCGACCGAGGTACTCGGGGATGAGATGCGGATCCGGCGCGAGCACGACCGGCAGACCGCCGGCCCGCTCGACGCACTCGAGGTAGGTCGCGCTCACGCGAACTCGCAGCGGACGCGGTCCGCCGGCGGCGGGTGCGTCGCCGAGATCGAGGCTGGGCGTGAGTCCGATGAGAGGGCGGCGAGGACGGACGGACGGATTGAGCATGACGCGTGTATCGACATGAGGGGCGACGACGCTCGCGACGCGATCCGATCGGCAAGCGGCTGCCGCGGACTGCCCGACGCGGTCGGAAGTCGACGATCGCGGGTCTTCTCCCGACGCGGATAATCCTGCGCACCAAGGCATCCGTGGCGGGTCCTTCGAGCGATGGTCGATTTGCGCAGGGTTCGATAAGCGGAACCCGCGTTCGATTCGCTTGTCGCGTCCGCGTGCCCAGCGATCGGAAGGCATTCTTGAGTGCTTCCGGTGGACTCGGGAGCGTCAGGGCCTTCCGCCGACTCGCAGGCCGTGTGGCTTGGATCGAGCGGGAGCATGGACAACGAGAGTCAAAGGAGTAGGGAGATGAAGAGTCAGGTTCTTGGAATGCTCGCGGCGGCGGCGATCGGCCTCGCGACCAGCGCACACGCTCACAACATCGCGGTCGGAAACATCATCCCGCCCGGCGGGAATGCCCAGCAGGCCAGCCTCATCCACGCGGTCGACCCCACGCTCTTCGCGACGGGTTCGGGAGTCGACCGCGCGATGAGTGCCAGCGACCTCTCGACGCTGTCGGGCATCGCCGCCCTCTACAGCGGATCGGTCGTGGTCCTCGCGATGGACACCGCGGCGGGAACGTCGCTCATCGTGATGAGCGATACGAACTTCTCGATCGGCAGCGCGACGGCCTCCGAGGCGACCGCGGGATACGAGTCCGGCGGCATGACGGTCCTCTCCAACGGCATGGGCGGCCTGAATGCCTTCGGCGGTCCTTCGCCGGACAGCGGTCTCTACGCCTTCGCCCTGACCGGCCTCGAGCCGTGGGCCACTGGTGGCGTGACCCTGGCCAAGGGCAGCACCACCGACGTGAAGTTCCTTCGCTGGAACGGCGCTTGGGTCGTCAGCAACACGGGCAACTACAACGGCTCGTCCTCCAGCTCGTCGCTGACGTTCAACTTCGAGGTCCTTCCGGTGCCGGCTCCGGCCCTTCTGGCAGGTGCTGGTCTGATCGGCGCGACCGTCGTGCGTCGCCGGATGAAGAAGCACTGAGTCCGATCGTCCGCGATCGGAGTCCGCGCAGCGCGGCATGAGGAG
>JBMSXH010000072.1:0-8719 GCA_049425445.1 Phycisphaerales bacterium
GCCGACACCTTCCCGACGCCGTCGCCCTTCTCGGGCTCGTCGTCCCTCGCTGGCGGATCCAGCTCCCTCGCGGGCAGCATGATCTTCGAGCACGGAACCGAGACCGGCTCGCGCTACAACCCGCAGTCGAACCCCGGCCTTCCCGGTGGATACGTCGCCGCGAACACCATCGCCTTCACCAACTGCGTGTTCGACGGCGGCAACACCTCCGCGATCCTCGACACGCTTCGCTTCGGCATCCGTCAGGGCGGCGGCTCGCCCAATGTCGACCTGCGGATCTTCGTCGGGCAGATGGACACCGACGGCAACCTCGTCACCTCGTCGGTCGCAGACCTTGGCGTGATCAACCTCGCGGGCAACGGCGGAACCAGCTTCGTCACCACCGTCGTCGACTTCGCGGCGGGCGGCTACGAGGTCGCCATGAACGATCTCGCCGGCTCGGGCAACCCGGGCTTCAGCGGATTCTTCGTCGGCATGCGGTTCGAGGGCGCCGGCTCCACCAGCAATCTGAACGGCTGGCGGATCACCAACGCCCCCGCGGTCGGCCAGGCGTTCAACTACTTCGCCGCCTACGACCCCACCGTGCCGATCAACGGCAACTGGTCCTTCACCGAGCCGACCCCGTCGTACTTCTATCTCGACATCGAGGGCACGCTGGTGCCGGCTCCGGGCGCCATCGCGCTGCTCGGCCTCGCCGGCCTCGCCGGCTCGCGGCGTCGCCGCGGCTGAGCGACGAGGTTCGATCGCTTCGTTCGCGAAGACTTCCAAGGCTCCCGGCTTCGGCCGGGAGCCTTGTCCATTCCGGTGCCGGCTTCGAGGTCGCATGGGCCCGGCGGGACTCGAACCCGCACGCCCTTGCGGGCTAGGGCTTTTAAGGCCCCTGCGTCTGCCATTTCGCCACAGGCCCGGGGCGAGTATACGAACGGGTCGTCGAACGCTTGTTCCCGCGATCCGTACGATCCCGCGTCCGGCGAATCGAGGCGAACATCGAAGGCGAACGTTCGATCCTCCGACGGAGACCTCCCGCATGACCGACCGATCCATCCTGCTTCCCGTTTCGGTGCTGGCGATCTCGATCGCGATCTTCGCAGCCCTCGATCTCGCCCGCACCTCCGTCGCCGAGTCCTCGCCGCCCGCCTCGGATCCCACCCCCATGTCCACCGCCGTCGTCTACTCGAAGTCCGGCTTCGACATCACGCCCTACTCGAAGGAGCGGGTCGAGGAACTCGCCAGGAAGCTCGATCCAGAGCAGTACCGCGTGACGCAGAAGTCCGGCACCGAAGCCCCCTTCTGCGGCAACCTCCTCGACAACAAGAAGGACGGGATCTACTGCTGCGTGGTCTGCGGGCTGCCGCTCTTCGATTCGAGCCACAAGTTCAACTCCGGCACCGGCTGGCCGAGCTTCTTCCGAGAGTTCGATCCGCAGCACGTGAAGCGGATCGAGGACCGCAGCCACGGCATGGTCCGCATCGAGATCGAGTGTGCTCGATGCGACGCCCACCTCGGGCACGTCTTCGACGATGGCCCCAAGCCGAGCGGCGAGCGGCATTGCCTGAACTCGGCGTCGCTGGTCTTCCATGAGCGCGGGAGCGACCTTCCCGCAGAAAGCCGACCCTCTCCGATGGACACCGCCTACTTCGCCGCCGGCTGCTTCTGGGGCGTCGAGCACGCCTACGCGCAGATCCCCGGCGTGATCGATGCGGTCAGCGGCTACCAGAACGGCCGCACCGAGAAGCCGACCTACAAGGAGGTCTGCGCCGGCGACACCAACCATGCCGAGAGCGTCAAGGTGGTCTTCGATCCCAAGCGGATCTCCTACGAGGACCTCGTCAAGTTCTTCTTCCTGATCCACGATCCGACCACGCTCAATCGACAGGGACCCGACTTCGGCACGCAGTACCGCTCGGGCATCTTCACGACGAGCGACGCGCAACTGGCGATCGCGAAGCGGGTGCGCGACGAAGCGCAGGCGTCGGGCAGGTTGCGGGGACGAGAGATCGTCACCGTCATCGAGCCGGCCGAGACCTTCTGGTCCGCCGAGGACTACCACCAGGACTACGTCGAGAACACCGGCCGCGCGTGCCATGTCGACATCCCGGGCGCGATGAAGGCGATGGGCTGGAGCCGCTGAGTCTCCATGCCGTCTCGGCGTGAACGCCCGAATCCGCCCTTCGCGGTCGATCCGACCGGTTCTTGCCGTCGGGCGATCACTTCATGAGTTCGCCCCTCGAACGGATGCGACCCGGCGAGGTCGGCGAGCGAGTCTCGTTCGCCGAGCGGGCGCGGTCCCGATGTCGGAACTTGTCCGAGATCCCGGGATGGGTTGCGCTCGCCGCGCTCCTGTCGTTCGCGGCGTCGTGCGGGACAAAGGCGATCGAACCGCCGCGACCGGCGGAGCCGCTGGCTTCGACTTCAGCGAACGGACGCCCCGTCGAGCCGTCGCTCGACCGCTTCGAGTACGTCCGCATGGCGATGGGCGGGGCCGCGAGGATCGTGCTGTTCGCGCCGGACGAGTCGTCAGCCCGCGTTGCAGCGATTGCCGCCTTCGACGAGATCGAGTCGATCGAGCAGGCGCTCTCCGATTGGCGGGACGCGAGCGAGGTGCGGCGGGTGGAACAACGACTCCGCGAACAGCCCGGCGAACCGGTCGGCATCTCCGAAACGCTTGCGACCTGCCTTGTGCGGTCGCTCGAAGTCTCGAAGGCGAGCGACGGCGCCTTCGATGTGACCATTGCGCCGGTCGTCGAGCAATGGCGCACGGCGGGACGGGCGGGCGGCCTGCCTCCCGAGGCCGCGCGGCGAGCTGCGCTGGCACTCGTGGGCTGGGATCGGGTGCGGCTCGTGGGGGGCTCGAATCTCGCGCTCACGGCCCCGCCGGGCACCCGCTTCGACTTCGGGGGCATCGGCAAGGGCTTCGGGGCGGATCGTGCGCTTGCGGTGCTTCGATCGCAAGGCTTCGATCGAGCCATGGTCGAGCTTGGCGGCGACTTCGCGATCGGATCGCCCCCGCCGGGTGAAGCGGGCTGGCGAATCGCCATCGCCACGGGCCTCGGCGATGAGCGGATCGTGCTGACCCTCGCCCGCTGCGGCGTCGCCACGAGCGGCGACCTCGAGCGCTTCGTCGAGGTCGATGGCGTGCGCTACAGCCACCTCGTCGATCCGAGGACGGGAGTGGGGTTGACGACCTCGATCGCGGTGACCGTCATCGCCCCGGACGCGACGCTTGCCGACGCCCTCGCGTCGGCGACGAGCGTGCTCGGTGACGAGCATGCCGAACCCGTACTCTCGGAGTTCAAGGCCTTGGCCCGAATCGTGCGTGCAGCGCCGGGCGATCGGAGTTCGTCGCCCCCACGGGTGGTGACGATCGGCGACTGGCCCGGATGACCGAGCCTGGCGTGCCGACGCGGAACGAGACCGAAACCACTCCACGCGTTGCGCCTTGCGACCGCATGCGATCGCTCGCGAACGCGCCTCGTGCCAATCAGAAGAACTTCGTCTTGCCCGGAATCGGGACCGGCGGCGTCGGGCACTCGGTGAACGCGAGCACCGCCGGCATCAGATCCTGCGAACTGTTCAGCGCCTGATCCCAGGTGATCTCCTGACCGGTGTACGCCGATTCGCGACCCATGATCGCGGTGAGCGTGCTGTACGCGACGTTGCGGGTCTCGTTGACGCGATTGCCGGAACGGATCGCCCGCTGCAGGTCCTCGTGCTCGGTCACGTAGGGATTGTTGTTGGGCCCCGTGTAGCGCCACGCCTCGCCGCCGTCGATGCGGGAGAAGCCCGGGCGCATCACCATGCGGCCCTGCGTTCCGGTCACGATCTCTTCGACCTTGCCGGGCGTGCCGTTCTGCTGGCGACACATGCTCAGCGCGAAGCGCCCGTCGGGATAGCCGTACTCGAGGCCGAAGTGATCGAAGATGACGCCGTAGTCGGGACCGGTGCGAGCCTGCCGTCCGCCGACGCCGAAGACCCGCTCGGGATGCGCCCCGAACGCCCAGTTCAGGACGTCGAGGTTGTGCACGTGCTGCTCGACGATGTGGTCGCCCGAGAGCCACGGGAAGTAGAGCCAGTTTCGGATCTGGTTCTCCATCTCGCTGCGCGAGGCCTCCGGAGCCACGTTCCACAGTCCGCCCATGTTCCAGTAGCAGCGGCCCGCGACGAGGTCGCCGATCGCGCCGCCATGCATCTTCGCCATGGCCGCGAGGTAGTTGTTCTCGTGCCGCCGCTGGGTGCCGGCGACCACGCAAAGCCCCTTGCGATCGGCCTCTTCGCCGGCCGCGAGCACCTTGCGGATGCCGGTGCCGTCGACGCCGACGGGCTTCTCGGTGAAGACGTGCTTGCCCGCCGCGATCGCCGCGGCGAAGTGGTCGGGACGAAAGCCGGGCGGCGTCGCGAGGATCACGATGTCGCAGTCGGTCGAGAGCACACCCCGGTAGGCGTCGAAGCCGCTGAAGCAGTTGGAGTCGGCCACGGTCGCCCTGGCCGCGTCGAACTGCATGAGGTTCGAACGGCTCTGTTCGAGGCGATCGGGGAAGAGATCGCCGAGCGCGACGATCCGGACATCCCGGCCCGCCTCGAGCGCGTCGCGGGCGGCGCCGGTGCCGCGGCCGCCGCAGCCGATGACGCCGACGGTGAGGGTGTCGTCGCGACCAACCGCCGCGCGGGCGAACGACGGCATGATCATCGGAACCGCCCCCGCCGCGGCTCCCGCGACGAAGAGGCGGCGTCCCATCGAGACCTCGGCATCGGGCGATCGTTCGCTCACGGGCAGCTCCTCTGGAATGGAAGAGGCCGGGGCGCGATCGCTCCGGCCTCGAAGGTCCGAACGGACTTCGTGGTCGGGCGGATCAGGCGAACCGGGTGCGTCCCGGCACCGGGATCACCGGCTCGGGCAGCGGACCCCACTCGAGCGTCGCGGGCCCGAGCACCTGCTCGGACTTCATCAGCTGATCCCAGGTCAGCTGCTGTCCGGTGTAGGCGGCATCGCGGCCCATGATCGACATCAGCGTGCTCTGCACCATGAAGTCGCCGTCGTTCATCGGCTTGCCGTCGCGGATCGACTTGAAGAGCTCGGCGTGCTCGACGTCGTACATGTTCGGCGTGGGGCCGGAGTAGGACCACTTCTCCCCGCCGCCCGCGGGCTCGATGCGGGTGGTCTGCGGCGCCCAGCCGTTGATGAAGGCGAGGCCCTTCTCGCCCGCGACCCAGTCGGTGTTGTCGTTGGCGCAGTTGGCCTGCTGACGGCAGGTGAGGAAGCTTCGCGAGCCGTCGGCGTACTCGTAGATCGCGGTGAAGTGGTCGAAGACGTCGCCTCGCTCCGGGCCGGAGCGGTTGCCGCGGCCGCCGAGGGCGACGCACTTGACCGGCGTCTCGTTGTTCTTCGCCCAGTTGAGCTTGTCGACGCTGTGGCACGCCTGCTCGACGATGATGTCGCCGGCGAGCCAGTTGAAGTGCCACCAGTTCCGGAGCTGGAACTCCATGTCCGTCCAGTCGGGCTTGCGGGCCTGCACGCCGAGCGGCCCGCTGTGGTAGGTCGAGTGCGCGGAGACCACGTCGCCGATCTCGCCGTCGAGGATGCGTCCGTAGACCGCACGCTCGGGCGAGCTGTAGCGCCAGCAGAATCCGGAGACGAGCGAGAGCCCCTGCTCCTTCGCGGCCTTGGCGGCGGCCATCGCCTTCTTCGCGCCGGGCACGTCGACGGCCATCGGCTTCTCGGTGAAGACGTGCTTGCCCGCGGCGACCGCCTTCTCGAGCTGCGCCGGCCGGAAGCCCGGCGGCGTCGCGAGGATCACCACGTCGATGTCGGTCGCAAGGAGCTTGTCGATCGCATCGAAGCCGACGAATCTCCGCTCCTCCGCGACGAGCACGCGATCCGGATCGCTGTTCTCCTCGAGCTGCGTGATCGCCCGCTCGATGCGATCCGGGAAGACGTCGCCCATCGCCCAGATCACCACACCGGGATCGGCGTTGAGGGCGTTCGCCGCCGCACCGGTGCCGCGACCGCCGCATCCGAGCAGGCCGACCTTGAGGCGGTCATCCGCCCGCACGCTGCCCCACACCGGCGTCACCAGCGGAAGCGCCGAGATCGCGGCGGCGGTGCGGACGAAACTGCGGCGGTCGACGGATCCGTGGTTCTGTTCGCTCATAGGGGTCGTCTCGTTCGGGGTGGCTCGAGAGGTTCGATCGAGGGTTCGGGGACCTTCGCAGGATCCCTCCAATGCGATCAGGGACGCGTGGGAGCGTCAGGGGTTCTCGCAGAGTACGCGGAATCCGATGAAGCTCCCGTCGCAGAGCCACCAGACGCTCTTGGGGAACTGCGGGTCGGACTTGTTCCAGTCCTTGGTGTAGGGGCGGAAGTGCCCGCAGGTGGTCTCCGCGGGCGGCATCAGGAAGTCGCCGCCGACGAGGGCCCCCTTGCGGTCCTCGGTGGCGCACCACTCCGCGACGTTGCCGAAGAGGTCCGAGAGTCCGAGGGCGTCGGGCTTCTTCAGGCCGACTCCGTGGGTGGTTCCGCCGGAGTTGGCGTCGGTCCACGCGTAGGCGTCGAGCTGATCGGAGGGGATCTTCGCGGCCGCGCAGATCTGCTCCCACTCCGCGAGCGTCGGCAGGCGGAACTTCTTGCCGGTCTTCACCGAGAGCCACTCGCAGAAGTAGGTCGCCCCGCGATAGGAGATCGAGATCGCCGGATAGCCGTTGTGGCCGAAGCCCCGGTCCGCCGCGACGTAGGGCTTGCTCGGCCTCGTGACCGCATCGGCCTCGGGCGTCGAGAGGCCCGCTTCCTGATCGGTGCCGAAGACGAAGACGTCGTAGAGGTCCCAGGTGATCTCGGTGCGCGACAGATGGAAGAGCGGCTTGCCGTCGGGCCCCGGCACCGGAAGCAGTTCGACGTCGACCGTGGAACCGGGAACCTTCACGACGATCGGTGCTGCCGCCGCCGATCCCGCGGCGGAACTGGTCTCGTCGGCGCCGAATGCCCACGCGGAGCATGCGGCCACGGCCAGCGAGGCGGGGAGCAGGAATCGCGGGCCATGTCGGCGCGGGGCGGGACTCGTCATGTCGCTCGGGAACTCCCTCGTTCGCGCGGGGAATCCGCACGAGAGGACCACAGTACCGCCATGCGGGGATCGGCGGAAGATCCTCCCCCCGCCGCTCACCATCAGCCGCCGCACGGCCCCCACGCGTTCAGCAGCAGGCTCAGATCCGCGCCGTTCACGATGCCATTGCCGTCGAGGTCGGAGCGATCGCTCGGCTGTCCCCAATCGATGAGCAGAAGGCCGAGGTCGGCGCCGTTCACCAGGCCGTCGAGGTTGATGTCCCCGAGGCAGTTCTGGGGATCGCCGCAGTCGAGCCCGATCACCGCCAGATCGTCGATCGCCGCCTCGACGAGCGAACCGGCGCCGAGATCGCGAGCGATGAATCGAAGCCGCATCGACGCGGTCGGCTCGAGGTAGTCCGCGATCCTGAAGCTCCGGTCGACCCACGCACCGGCGTTCTCGGTGACGAGTTCAAGCAGGACCCAGCTCTTGCCGCCGTCGTTGGAGATCTCGATCGGCATCGAGTCCTCGTTGGGGCCGGCCCCGGCGTTGTTGGAGTACCAGCGGGCGTACTCGATGCGGGCCTCGAAGAGACCGGCGGCGGACAGCACCGGCGTCACCAGCGTGGTGACGCCGCCATCGACGTCGTTGAATCCGGCTCCCTGACCCGCTTCGTGCTGACCGGTCACGAAGCAGTACACCCCGTCGACCGTGTGATCGGCGGACGGCTGCGCCACCGTCCCGACCGGAATCACCCGCTCCCAGACGCCGCTGGTGGCGGTGTCCGACGGAAGCCCCGCGATCCAGCCGCTCTCGACCTCGAGGGCATCGAGATCGTCGATCGACTCGGACGCGACGAGCGCCGACACCGATCCGCCCGAGGGGGCGGTGGAGAGTTCGCCGCTCGTCGTGAGCACGCGGAAGGAGTAGGAGATCTCATCGCCGCACGGCATCGGCGGAAAGGTGGCGACGAAGGTCGTGGGTCCGGTCTGTGCCAGGGCGGAGGTGGTCGTACCGGTGGGACGCGAGAGAATCATCCGTGCGGTCGACGAATCGATCTCGTAGCCCTCGCTCGCCTCGATCCCGAGTTCGATCGACAGCCCGGCGGGGTCGACCATGGTCGGCAGACCATCAGGGAACGACCAGGTCGTGATCTGCGGCTCGAGCCGGATCACGAACAGGCCGCGCTGCATGTCGCTGGCGACGACGGTGCCGGAGGGGAAGTCCGCGAAGACGCTCCAGCAGCCGTTGTAGCCGCTCGCGTCGGAGCCGGGATAGGTGTCGAACATCGCGATCTCGGCAGGCTGCGAGGGCACCGAGATGTCGTGGACGCGAACGCCGCTTCGATAGTTGGCGGCGAAGAGCCGTGATCCCACGACGTAGGCGTTGTGGGTGGTGGCCGGGTTGTCGTTGGTGGAAACCCCGAGATAGCTCGGGTGCTGGAGATCGGAGATGTCGACGAGGTGGATCCGGCTCGTCACGCCGAAGTTGATCTCGTCCTGCTCGTCGAGCATGTAGAGCACGGTGCCGTCTTCGGAGATCCAACCCTGATGGCAGTACGCCGCCTGCGGATACTGCACCCGCGCGACGTTGACGATCGCGGACTTGTTGGTGACGTCGAGGATGTCGACGCCGGTCTCGGTGCTGCCGCCGTTGTAGCCGCCGAAGCAGAAGGCGATCTG